>CAKZYM010000660.1 GCA_937884685.1 uncultured Calothrix sp. | reverse complement strand
ATCGCCAATTACGTTTACTCGCTGTTCTTCTACTCCCAAAGCAGAAACTTTTGTAAAAGCAGCTGGTTCTATCAATCTAACTTTGGCTTTTAAAGAGTTTTTTGCAGAATTATCAATGCTATTATTTCCTTGCTCAATTAAAATTGTATCTCCCGGTTTGATATTGAGTGCATCTCGCGATAAAACATCAATTACTAATTCTAAATCTTTAGGATTGCCTACTTTTATTAAGGGAGTACCTTCACTGACAAAATTTGAGCTTTTTTGTAATACCCGCAATACTCGTCCATCAATAGGTGAATAAACGTTAGTTCGGGATGCATCATCTTGCAGTTTAGAAAGTTGTGCTTCAATACTGGCAATTTGAGCGTCGTAGACCTTAAGTAAATAATCGGGGTCGCGTTGTTCTCTTTGCAGCACCTGTAGCTCTGCTTGCGATGCTTCTACTTCCTTCGCTGCGGATGAAACAGCTAAAACGGCAGATTCTAGTTCTTTTTCTCTAGTAGTTTGATTAAGTTCCGCTCTTTCTTTATCTTGACGGGGTATTGCTCCTTTTGCGGCTAATTCTTGAGCGCGTTGTGTATCCCGTCGTGCTTGCGCTAGTGCGGCTTGAGCTTGAGCAACTCTAGCTTCAGCTTGAAGCTGGTTGGCTTTGGCTGCACTAATACGACTGCGAATTTGATCTAGTTTTTCTGATTTTGGTCTTAAAGTGGCGACTCCTTGACGTTGCGCTTTTGCTTCTGCTAATTTTCCCAAAGCTTCTTTGACTGCTGTATTCAAAGGTAAAGGGTCAATAGTTGCAACTACATTTCCTTGTTTCACCGAGTCACCTTCATCCAACTTAATTCTATCAAGGCGACCGTTTACAGTTGCCGAAATGATAAAATCTTCCTTGATTCGAGTTTTACCTTCAGCATTTACCGTTACTTGCAGCGTACCTTGTTCTACAGGTTTGGTATCTACCACTATTGGTGTAGGACGAAACGCTAAAACAACAAGTACGCAGGTTGTCAGTCCTATGGAAGTATAAATTAAATGCTGGCGCGTAAAATTAGGAAAACGTTTTTTGGACGAATTAGATTTACCATCTTGTTGGTGTTTGTCTTTTGTTTCGGGTAAGCGTAATTGCTTCATAAACCCCTCTAAATATTCTTTGCAAAAAAAATAATCGTGGATATTTAAATAATTGCTTTAAGGCTGAAAAAATCTCTAAGATTAGACAAAAGTTTTATTTGCTTTGTCACGACTACTTGTTTAATTGTTAGGAAACAAGACCAAATAATTATAATTATAACAAGTAAACATTAGTAAATAAAAACAAATGTTTTGGACTTTTAGCAAACAAACATTTGTTAACTTGTTATCATTATAGATGAGAGCATAGGTCTTAGAGATTTGTATTGATTGATTCCGCCGGATTATAAACTTTATTCACGTATTTGTATCGCAGCCTTCTTAATTATTCTCAAATACCTGAAGATTATTATCTGGTTTTTACAGTAATGGCATTGGATTATCAAAAATAAATTTCAGAAAATAATTTCTAGAAGATATATCAAGATTGTCAAAGGAGGCAACATATGAAGGTCTTTGACTATATAATTTTAGGAGCCGGATTAGGCGGACTTGCAGCCGCAGCCTGTTTAACTAAGCAGGGAAAAAAGGTAGCAGTTTTTGAGAAACATTATTTACCCGGCGGTTGCTGTCATACCTTTGATTATGGTGAATACAGCTTTTGTGCTGACGTACATTATATCTCTCAATGTGGTGCGGGTGAAGCAATTGACCAATTTCTTAACTACATAGAAAGGAATATTTCTTTTAATAGTCTTAATTCTGACTGCATCGATAGAATAATTACGCCAGAAGTAGATTTTAACATTCCTCTAGGATGGGGACACTTAAGGAGACGCTTACTTCGGGATTTTCCCCAAGAAGCACAGGCAATTAATTTATACTGCGATGAAATCGAAGATTTACGTCAACAAGTTTACGAATTTGGGCAAGACGTAAATTGGTATAACCGAAAGTGGCACGATTGGCTAAAGTTACCAAAATACTTGCATTTATTTTCTCGACGCAATTGGACTCTTCAAGATTTATACGACCATATAGGGTTATCTCCAAAATTGCAAGCTGTACTAGCGGGACAAAGTGGTGATTATGCTCTACCTCCATCTGAAATTGCTCTGGTCACTCATGCTTGTTTAGTTTGGGGCTATTCAAATGGTGCTTACTATCCAAAATATCACTTCCGCCATTTTGTCAATACAATCGTTGATTCGATTATTACTGGTGGAGGAATAGTTAAACTTTCAACCCCAGTAGAACACATTCAAGTTGATGAAGGTAAAGTCACGAGTATCATCGCAGATGGAAAAGTTTATCAAGCAACTTATGTTTACATTAGCGACCTCGATCCTAAATTAACCTTAGAGTTGATGCATGATTCCCAAGCTTAGAGCAAACGAGAACGTAAACGGCTTACCAACTATGAATATTCTACTAGTGCTTTCAATATTTATTTAGGTTTGGATAGCCGCTTCCAACCGGAAAATTATGGTATTGGTAACTGGAATGTTTGGTATTATCCTACAGGCGATTTAAACGCAGAATATAAAAGACAATTGCAGGGTGATATGAGTCATCCGTGGATTTTCTTATCCTGTCCGACAATGAAAAGCAACGAACCGGGAATAGCTCCTCGGAGACATCATGTTTTAGAAATTGCCACAGTTTGCCCTTACAAACCTTTTGAAGATTTACATAAAAACAACCCGAAAGCATATAAAGCCAAAAAACGAGAAGTTTATCAACATATTATGGATAGCGTGCGGGATTTGATTCCTGATATAGATAAATATGTCCGTATGAAAGTTTACGGTACACCTACCACCAGTGAATTTTATCTCGGACAACCCCAAGGTAATATTTACGGAGCGAAATTAGTACCCTCTCAAATCGGTTTAAATCGTTTGGGATATCACACCGAATTACCCAATTTGTTCTTCGTTGGTGCTAGTGCAGGGTATCCCAGCGTGCCCGGTGTAATTAGTAATGGTATGGATTTGGTGGAATTGATTACCGGACAACCTGTACGTAAAAAAATCAAAGCACGCCAAGATTTAGTAGCAGTTGAATAATTTCCACGGATTATTGTAGAGACGTAGCAGTGCTACGTCTATACAGTATTTATCCGATTAATCGAGCTACCCGAATAGCAGAAGTAATCGCACCTTCATGTAAGCCATCTCCTAAGTAAGCCCCTGCATGATAAGTATGGTTTTCGCCGTTGGTATCAACTACTTCGTCTCGGTATTGGAAAGATTCAACGGTATATAGTGGTGTATCGTGTTCTAAACACTGAACGATTTTATCTGGATTAATTAAAGATTCGAGATTAAACGCTAAACTATATTTAACGTCAGATGAGACTCCACACAACTGATTGAGATAAGCATTATATCCCCATCCCCCTGCCGTCTCGAAAAAGTCAAACTCCGACGGTTGCTTGATACCGTATCTATCGTACATCGAAGTATCCGCGTGAATTAGCGTAGTTATTTGATTGTTTTCCCAAGCACCAAAACGTCTAATTTCAGCTTCTGTCGGATCTAACAATAGCTTTAGTACTCTCGAAGGTGGAGTTGCAAACACAACTTTATCAAATCCAAAAGTTGCACCGTCGGATAGTTCGATTTTCACACCATCATTCATTCTAGAGATATCTGCGACGTTAACATTTAGGCGAACTTCTCCTTTGAAACGCTGTAAAATCTTTTCGATATAGGAATATACTCCCCCTTTAATTCTAAACCAGTCGATAAAAACATAATCTCGCAGAGAGAGAATCCCTAGTTCTGCCGGGAAATCATCAATCAGTTCAAAGTGCATCGAATAGCTGTACATCGTCAGCAGTTTTATCCAGGTGTTTCTAACACATCGAGTCTTTAAAAAGTAAGATAAAGGTCGATTATAGACTTGTGGTATTTGAGCAAAATGAGTTTTTAGCCAAAAACCAGCCGAACGAGCGTATAAACCGTCAAGTCTGAGATATTCGATTAGTCGCTGTATTCGGGTGAAATTATTTCGGATTGATGTTGCAGAATGTATATGACGACCGTTTTTGAAATACATCGTAGAAGCTAAATCTACAGGTTCTAACTCAACTTGCAATTCTTTCATCAAGTTAAGAAAGTTGTGAAAATTACTGGGGAATTCCAGCACTCCACCTTCTAAAAACTCATCACAGTTAGATTGTTCTGGTTTAACATTCTTATTAAGAGTGCGAATATGTCCCCCTAAAATAGGCTGTTTTTCAAATACCGTCACATGATGACCTTGTTTATCAAGAAGATAAGCAGTGACTAAACCGCTAGCTCCCCCGCCAATAATAGCTATTCTCATTTCTCAACTCCCACATATTTACTGCTTTTTGATAACTGCTCACTGTTGACTGTTTGTTAAAATCTTGTCTCCCGACAGCCTTTGATATAAAAGCGCTCCCGTCCAAAATGTTGGAGCAAATCCTGGATACCCCGATGAAGCATTGCAAAAATAGAAATTCTTCAAAGAGGTTTGATGATTTAATCGACCAATCCCCATGTTTTTAGGTGTAAGACTAGAACCGTAAGAATTGCCATGAGGACAATGACAAAACCGTTCGTTGGTTGTCGGACTTCCAGTAATTTTAAAGACTAAATGTTGCCGAATATTTGGAATGTAGTGCTTCTCAACAACATCTAAAATAGAGTTTAAAATTTCATCTTTCTTTTGTCGATAAGCTTTGTCATCTTGTGTTTTAAGTTCTTGGAAATAGCTGTAGTCAGCCACAGTCAAAAACTCGATAATTTGACAGTCTTCGGGACAGTCGCGCTCCTCGGTAGTTAATAGTGTAGGGGTAGTAATGGCAAAACTAGGATTTGAGTAATCATGAGAAACGTACATTTGCTCAAATGCTTCATTCAAATTTCGATGACCTGTATGAAAAGTATTCCATTTACCAAATCCATAATCCCGCAGGTCAATATCTTTGACTACACAGTATGCCATGTAGTTTGAGGGAGAATATTCGTAGTTAAGCTTTTTTAGCACCTTTGGAGAAAAGTTTTCATATCCAATCATTTTGGCAGCTTTTTTCGGATCTATATTGCAAATGACGGTATCGGCGGTAAACTTAGAAGTCTGATGGGTAATTAAGTCCATAGCTTCAACACCCGTGACTGTTTTACCGTCAAGTATAAAATTTACAACTTCAGTATTGAAAATAATTTCGCCACCATTATCAACAATCGTTTTGACTAATCCATCAATCACAGCTTCAAAATGACGGGTAGGATAATAAGCCCCTTCTTGGTATCCTGAGAATAAAATTACCCAAGCATAAAAAGAAAGTTGACTTGGTGGAAGTAAAAAATCAGGCCATTGCGAAGCTAAAAGTGTTTGCGCGGCTTGAGGTAGTTTGAATTTATCAAAAACATCTTGTAGGGTGCTGTGCAGATATCTCACAGCGCAGCTAACTTCACCGAAATGCTTAAATAATTCCCCAACATTCACCGGAGGAGCTAATATTTTTAATCCCTCTCTAGTCTTTTTAACTTCAAAAACGAACTTACTAATTTGCTCCGTATCATTAGGAAATAAATTAGAAAGTCGTTGAATCAACTCATGAGAACCCGAAGGAATATCCAAAGCATAATTTGGCATTCTCATATGGTCAAACCCATTCGGGTCATACCGTTCAAAAGTTATATCTTGGTCTAAATTGAGTTTTTTCAGCACCTGATTAACAGGTTTACCTTCACCACAATCCCAAACGTAATGGAGTTGTGCGTTAAAGCGATATTTTTTAGCCATAGTAAAAGTATGACCAAATCCACCGGGATATTCATGAGCTTCTAAAACTTGCACCCTATGACCGGATTTTGCCATTAGTGCGCCAAACACCAACCCCGATAAACCGCTACCTAAAATCAAGTAATCAGTTTTCATAACTAGTTTTATTAAATAACTATATTCATGCTCTGGTCGAGCATAAAATTTAATTTAGAAAATAAATTTGAGAAACTTGTGAGGATTTAGGAAATATGGGGAGTTCTCACCTTTATGTGCAGTTCAAACGTCGGGAGACGTAGCACTGCTACGTCTCTACATTCTTTTTCGGAGATGTCTATTAATTAAACTGGCTTCATACATAATTCTACTACTGCTGTTATTGTTGCGTTGATATTACAGCAATTGGAAGATTATGTTCAAACCAATTAGAAGGCAAATTGACCTCTTTCCCAGCATTTTTAATTATCGTCATCATTCTACTCATATCTTTTACTTGATGGCGATAACAACCATTAGAACCCTTACCAGCCATCAAATTTCCTTCACGTCCGTGGAAGCCAAAATTGACTTGATTCCCATTTTTATCTTTTTGTCCTCTAGGAGAATAAAAATTACCGTAGGCAGGCTTGAAACTAGAACTGTTATCCTTTTTAATATAATCTAATGTATAGATACCATAGGGTGGATGCCATTGATAATAGCGCGCACCTACGGCAGAAAAGCTTTCCCGTTTTATCTGACCATTTTTGCTTTTATAAATAATTGTAGTTGTAACTTCGGGAGAAGTTTGACCAATTTCAAAAACAATCATTACGGGAGATTTGATTTTATTCTCTGGATTGTAACCAAAAGTATTCAGACAAGCTTCTATTGTTTCTTTATCTCCTGTTTGAACCATTCCATTAAGTAAACCATTCAGGCATTTATTTTCGTTTGATGCTAAAGTTTGGTCATAGTAAACCCTTTGACCTGGAGTGTAATTATCAAGTGCATAGGAGTAAATTTGTGCAGCATGAGTTTTTTCTAAAAGCAAGCTCACATTGAGTGATGTCAAACACATGAGCATCAATAGGTTACGAAAAACTATTTTTGAGCAACTTTTTAAAAGTAGCGTTATCATTTTATTACTCCGGCAAATAATAACAGCATTCGGATATTTAGTTAATCAAGATGATCTAAAAAATTAATTATAAAAAACCCTATTCCAACCTTGATTAAAGGGTAAAGAGAAACTATCCTGTCTTTGGTTTGTTACTTCTTGAAGTAATCTAAGATTACTACCAAAAATTTTATAAGCTGCTACAGCACAGGCTGTTTGCGAATCTAACAGTTGTTTCTCACTTTCTTCTAATTTAATTAGGGTTGAAGGATGTCTTCCAATTTGAAAAAACATCATTTTGTATTCCCCTCTTTGATAATCCGTCAATTTAGACATCCAAGGTTGTCTGTATTCATTACGCCATTGTGGAACCGTATTTCCAGAAACAGTTAACCCAACCGGGGTTTTCAAGGTTATTCCGCTATCAAGAAAATATGTCGATGCAGGAATTCTTACCAAACAACCATTTTGACGAGTAAATGTTATGGCTCCGGGAGTAACTTCGCGTTTAACAACTTTTACTTGCGGTTCTTTTAGTTGTAGTATTAGTGCATTCCTTGAATAAGATGCTGCTGTTTGTGCATAAATTTGATTGCAAGGTAAAGCAGCAAACATAATCTTAAAGATAAAAATCAATAAAACTTTCATTACTACCCTCCCCGGACAAAAAATAATCTCCAAAGATGATTAAATGCAAGAATTTTAGATTGTTATAGGAATGGCCGCAATTGTCACAATATCGGTTGGTGCCGTACACTCACCGTCTTATTATTGCGTTCAGAATCAATCAGTGTACTAGCACCCTACAAGAAAAATGTGCCGGTTGCGTAAGTCCTGTTAAACTAAAAACCTATTGATATCAAAGCTTACTTGCGAATTGTAGCT
>CAKZYM010000659.1 GCA_937884685.1 uncultured Calothrix sp. | reverse complement strand
TTAATGCAACAACTTTATCTATCTTTCCTTATATTTGAGAAGCTAGAAATAATGTTAATCAGTTAAAAGCAAGGTACTTTAGCAGTTTAAAAAGTATAGCTCTATTGATAATACCTTTAATTACCCTACAGTCAGCATTAGCACCATTTTACGTACCAGTTATATACGGTCAAAAATGGGAAGCAGCAGTTCCAATTTTAATCATTGTTTGTGTTTCCGCTTTTCCCCGTCCTTTTGCTGATGCTGCATCTATGTTGTTACAAGCAATTGATAAAACCAAAATTAATCTCTACTGGAATTTGATTTTTACCGTATTTTTAGCCGTCTGCTTGCTTGTAGCTGTGAACTGGGGAATATATTGGGTAGCAATCTCCGTACTGATTACCCATGCAGTATGTCTACCTTTGTTTACTATCTGGGCTAGTAAATACGCTTTTAAAAAAGCTTCTGTTTCCACAATGTAATTAGAGAATAATCATGGAACATATTATGACAGTCACTATAGTTTTACCTGCATACAATGCATCTGAATATCTAGCAGAAACTATTAACTCTGTACTCAAACAGACTTACACAGATTTTGAGTTGCTGGTGATTGATGATGGTTCTACGGATAATACTAGGGATATCGTTAATGATTTTTGCCAACGGGATAGTCGAATTAGGCTGATTTCTCAAAAGAATCAGGGTGTATCGGTTGCTAGAAACAACGGAATCAAAATGGCTCGGGGAGAGTATATTGCTTTTCTTGATTCCGATGATTTATGGGTACCGGATAAATTAGCAAAACATGTCGAGCATCTAACAGCTAATCCCAAGCTTGGTTTGAGTTTTGCAAGAGTTGAATTTATCACCTTTGATGGTAAGTCCACCGGGAAGTATTCAAATCCGCGCATGGTAGACATTTCAGCCAAAGATTTGTACGAAGAAAATGCTGCGGTAACTCCATCAAATGCAGTTATCAGTCGCGCAGCTTTGGAACAAGTAGGAGGTTTCGATGGAGAGTTAAGTGGTGCTGCTGATGCTGAATTATTTTTGAGACTTAAATGTCATGGCTGGGAAGTTGAAGGTATTAACGAAGTTTTAGTACTCTACCGGACTAGTTTAGGGGGAATGTCTTCGCAGCTTTACAAAATGGAAGAGGACTGGAATCGTTTAAGTAAAAAGGCTCAGGTTTATGCACCAGAGTTAATTCAGCATCACTATAAACAAGCTAGAGCAATGCTTTTACGGTATTTAGCTAGAAGAACACTGCGCTTAGAACTTTCTGCAAAATTGGGAATCAACTTTATGAATCGTGCTTTGAAATCGGAATGGACATTGATTCTGAGAGAACCCCGGAGGACTATTTTGACTGCGGTTGCAGTATACGGGAAGTTTTTTATTTCCAGTATCTCTAGTCTCAGAGAAAGTCGTTCTTAAATATCGATAATTCTTACCACAATCAGCAATCAGCTAAGATATCACCTTCTTTATCAGGGAAAACATAAAACCAATTGAGTGATTAAATATGAAAAAAGTCTCCGTTATTATCCCCGTCTACAACGCAGAAAAATATATTGCAGCAACGTTAAAATCTGTTCTCTCACAAACTTATGAAAACTTCGAGATTATCATTATTGATGATGGTACTCCCGATAACAGCGTCAAAATTTGTCAACAGTTCAACGATTCCAGGATAAAAATTGTTCATCAAAGAAACAGAGGACTTCCCGGAGCAAGAAATACTGGTATTCGTCACGCTCAAGGAGACTATTTAGCCTTCTTAGATGCTGATGATATTTGGCTTCCGGAAAAATTAGAGAAACATGTGGAGCATCTGAATAACTCACCGACGGTAGGAATTAGCTTTTGTTATTCTGCATTTATCAACGAACAGGGGAACTCGACCGGAATTTGCCAAAAACCGCGCAAACTCTACGATATCACTCCATCATACGTACTTTGTCGCAATCCCGTTGGTAATGGTTCGGCTGCTGTAATTAGACGGGAAGTGTTTGAAGATATCAAGTTTCAAGACAATCTATACGGTATGAGAGAAAACTTCTATTTCGATGAGCGTTTGCGTCGAGCAGAAGATATCGAATGTTGGCTAAGAATATCAATCAGAACTCATTGGAGACACGAGGGAATTCCTGAAGTACTAACCTGTTACAGGATTACGACCTCCGGACTATCTGCAAACGCTCTCACCCAGTTAAGAGCATTAGAAGAGGTTGTAGAAATGACCCGCAGCTATGCACCAGATATCATTGCTCGCTGTGAAAAAGCTGCAAAAGCTTACCATCTACGTTATACAGTGCGTCGTTTAGTTAGTTTAGGTGATGGATTGACAGCTGCAAAGTTATTCAATCAAGTTTTAGCAAATCACTGGAGAATTCTTTTAGAAGAACCGATTAAAACTGTTTTAACTGGAGGTGCTGCTTATGTACTTTGGCTGCTCTATCCGTTAAGAATTGCACTCAAAAATTTCCAATTTAGCTGGGTTAAATAAACTGGTTTTATGTAAGCTGTTATGTCTTTTATTTGTATAAAAAACGAACAAATTAAATTGCGTATCAGCTTCATTTCTTAAAAATTTCAAAACCGGTTATCAACCCTGAATCAAATAACAATCAAAGGATAAAAATGAAAGCTTGTTACTTAATATTGAGTCATAAAAATCCGCAACAAATTTATCGGCTGATTAACACTATTAAAGCTGCAAGTCCTGACTGCTATATTATATTAAGTCACGATTCCAGAAATTGCGATGTAGATGTATCGCGATTAGAAAAAATTCCTGGAGTTCGCGTACAGTTTGCGACAGCAGATAGAGGAGATTTTTCCTTAGTTGAGAATTATATGTCAGCGGTTAATTGGTTAGTAAATAACAATATAGATTTTGATTGGTTAATCAAACTTTCTGCACAAGATTATCCTACAAAACCGATTTCAAAAATAGAATATTCTTTATCAAACACCGAATATGATGGCTTCATGGAATATTTCAAAGTATTTTCTCCAGAAAGTCATTGGAGTATTAAAGAAGGTTCCGGGAGATATTTATATCGGTACAAAAAATTTCCTCTGTCTTTGCCAAAATGGCTATTCTCAGCATTAAAAGCTACTAGAATAGTTAATCATTTACAAAAGTTTTTTAGAATTGATTTTGAATACGGGATAAGATTTGGCTTTAGACCAAAACCTATATTTAATTCTAATTTTCAATGCTATGGAGGTTTGTTTTTTACAATTTTATCCAGAGAATGCATCAACTATCTATATAGCTTTTATCACAATAATCCTCATATAGTTGATTATTACAAAGAAACTTTGATTCCAGAAGAAAGTTTAATTCAAACGATTCTTGTAAACAGTAGAAAATTCAAATTTTATAACGAGTGCAAACACTACATTGATTTTTCAAATAGCATTCACGGACATCCCAAACTCTTAACTGAGAATGACTTGGAAGTAATGACACAAGAAAATTATTATTTTGCACGTAAATTTGACCTGAATTCCAATAGCAAAATACTTGATATTTTAGACCAAGAATTTGCGAATCAACATAGTAAAAGGTTTTCTAAATCCTCGCTTAACTAATTCAATAAATACCGTTACAGTCATAAATCACAAACATCATGAAAAAAGTAAAAATATTTAATCTAGGCATTCATAATATTACAATGACAGAGCTTTTAGACAAGCTTAAATATGGTGGTGTTGTATTTACACCAAACTTAGACCATTTAATGAAATTACAAAAAAATTATCAGTTTTATAAAACCTACCAAAAAGCAGATTATGTAGTTTGTGACAGTAAAATACTCATGTACGCATCTAAATTCCTTGGTACTCCCATCCAAGAAAAAATATCTGGCTCAGATTTATTCCCAGCTTTTTATAATCATTATAAGCATGATGATAAAACTAAAATATTCTTATTAGGTGGTATCGGAGAAACAGCCAAAATTGCTCAAAGTAAAATTAATTCCAAAGTTGGTAGAGATATAATCGTCGAAACTTATTCACCACCTTTTGGATTTGAAAATGACGAACAAGAATGTCAAAAAATTATTCAATTGATTAATGATTCGGGAGCAAATGTTTTAGCGATTGGTGTTGGGGCCCCGAAACAAGAATTATGGCTTTATGAATTCAAAAGTAAACTCAAAAATATCAACACTTTCCTTGCTATAGGAGCAACAATCAACTTCGAGGCTGGTCATACTAAACGTTCTCCAAAATGGATGAGTGAAATCGGTTTAGAATGGCTCTATAGACTTTCATGCGAACCTCAACGTCTTTGGAAGAGATATTTACTTGATGATTTACCATTTTTCTGGTTAGTTTTAAAGCAAAAGCTGAGACTTTATAAAAATCCTTGGTCGCAAACTTGGAACTATCAAATCAAGCCTAGTTCTAGTCATTTTAACAGCAGTAAAACTAAAGTTTAGACCTTTAAAACAGGCTTTTGCAGTCAATTGGGAAAATCTTAGTTTAAGATTAAAAAACCCTGTATGGGAATGTTGAGAATCTGAATATCTAAGTTAATGAATCGTTTTAGCAAAACTTTCACTGCTTTGTGCAGCTAAACTGATAGCCACATTTAAATATCATTTTCAATATTACAAACAAACCTTGAGCGGAGAATACATTAAAGCACGATAATAATTTTTTTTCAAGCAATTTTTCATTTTTTAATTCATCTCATATGTTGTATCTTTTGGTCTATTCCTAGAGACAGAATTAATCGCTGCGATATTTAGCTTACATTATCTTCATAATCCCCAGTTTTCCCTGACTTTTGAGCTTATCTTGAAGGTCAGGGAATTATATTACAACAATTTTTGAACTTTCAAATTGTATCTGGACATACTTTTATTTTTAATTTGGTTAATTATACTGACCGCAGAAAAATAAAGTTGAACGGGTGTTTCTACCGAAATTAAATAATCTCAGTTTCCGGTTGAATGCAATACAGGGTGAATTTGTAAGAGTAGGATGCGAGGGATATAGTTAACTCAGTTTGACGGGAAGAATATTTCCCCCATCAAGTTGTCTTCTTACAGAAATGTATTGGACTTAAGTAAGAACCGTGATAATCCCTTTGACAATAAGACTTTCGACTCCACTAACTGTAAACATTGTGGGAGTCATACTTTTCCTTATTGTTAAATGAGTTTGACGATTCCTTGTCATTTTTTTTGGTAATCTACATAGTCTAGCTAGGTCTGCTTATATCTGTTAGCAGAAAAATGTGTATGTCAAGCTTTTCTTCCTTTTTCAGAACACCTTTTGGTCATCATGGTGATGCTACAGTATCAAATACAGATAATCAAACAATAAATGAGACTCAAAAAGACAAATCAACTGCTTTAAGTGTCTATTTATTGGATAGAAGAATAGACTGTATGTCTATCTCTTCAATAGTAGAAGCGATTCATAAGGCTTGTAGAGAAAATAAGAAAATAACTGTGGCAAATTATAATATTCACAGTTTTAATTTATCTATGCAATTACCTTGGTATTACGAATTTCTTCAAAGTGCAGAGATTGCTAATTGTGATAGCGTAGGAATATTAAAAGCAATTGGATATATGGGGTTAGATTTACCTTTAGATTTCCGCACTTCTTATACGCTTTTAATGCCTAAAGTGTTAGAAAGCTGCAATCAAAAAGGCTATTCGGTATTTCTATTAGGTGGAAAACCCCAATGTTTAGAAGCTGCTATTAATAACTTGCAAATTAAATATCCGAGAGTCAACTTTGCTGGACATCATGGATATTTTGATAAACGAGATAAATTTGCAAATCAATCAGCAGTTGAACAAATTAATAAGTTTAAACCAAATGTGTTAATTGTAGGTATGGGAATGCCTATTCAAGAACACTGGGTACAACAGCATCGGCATTCTTTGCAAGTTAATACTATTATGCTTGGTGGGGCAATTATTGATAGAATGGCTGGAATTGTTCCAGATTGTCCCCCTATTATATCTGATGCTGGTCTAGAGTGGTTTTATCGCTTCTGTCGCGAACCAAAACGTTTAGCAGCCCGCTATTTATTAGGTAATCCAGCTTTTGCATTGCATATCGCTTTAGCAATGTTTAATAAAATGTCTTTGCGAGTTGAATTAACACCTAAGTTGGAAAATTTTGATTTATAAAAATAGGAGAATAGGTAATAGGTAATAGGTAATAGGAGAATAGGTAATAGGTAATAGGTAATAGGTAATAGGTAATAGTGGATAGGTAATCAATCAATTTATATTTGTTGAGAATAGTTTAGTATTTTACCGAAATTTGCTGCGAAATACTTTCTTTCTAACTGTTTTTGACTAATATACAGCATATTTTATCTTTGTAAGGTACATTTGGGCGGACAGGGATGTCCACCCCACAAGAGTTCTAAAATTTATGCTTGTCCTCATTTACCTGCAAGATGCTGTGATACTACGCAATCAGGTTAGGAAATTAATCAAGATTAGAATCCATGATTATTAAACCTTTAACCTGAAAAGTAACGCTATTAAACTGAACCGCAAAAATATTAAAACTTTTGTAGTGCGACCATCTTGGTCGCTAGCTACTTGTTTGTAAATTAAATGTTCCTATTACCTTAGTTAATAATATTGTTCCCTTAGTAAGATAATGAAAATTTGTTATTTGATACAAACCCATAAAAATCCAGAGCAAATTTATCGTTTAGTTAACACAATCAAAACATCAAATACTGATAATCAGGTCATTATTACCCATGATTTTCATAGTTGTAATCTAGATGTTCAAAGGTTAAATGATGATGGAGTTAAAGTTTTAAGTGGTAGGGGAGGACGTGGAAATTTTTCTTCAGTTCAATCTTATTTAAATGCGATTGAATACCTAATTGAGAATAATATAGAATTTGATTGGCTGACTTATATTTCCGGTCAAGATTACCCAATCAAGCCAATTTCAGATATTGATAATTTCTTATCCAAAACTGATTATGATGGCTTTATAGAATACTTTAATGTATTCTCTCTGTTAAGTCATTGGAGCATCCAGGAAGGTCAAAGTCGTTATTTATTTAAGTATCATTCCCTTGATATTTTAAAAAAAATGCCTCGTTGGTTAAAGCAGTTATGTACACCAATTAAAATCATCAATTATTTACAGCCTTTCTTCAGAATAAATTTGGCTTATGAAATGTTAGGTGTACGAAGAAAGCCATTGTTTAATGCAACTTTTCTCTGCTATGGAGGTTCTTTTTTTACAACTTTATCTAGAAAATGTATAGAGTATTTGCATAGTTTTTGTAAGAATCATCCGGAAGTACTCGAATATTATCAGCAAGTATGCGTATCGGATGAATCTTTTCTACAAACAATTTTGGTAAACAGTAGAAAATTTAATTTGTGTAACGATAATAAGCTATACTTTGATTTCTCGAAAACTAAAAATGGACGACCAAAAGTTTTAACTATCAGCGATTATGATGCAATAATCCGAAGCGATGCTCATTTCGCAAGAAAATTCGATATGGATGAAGACAGAATAATTTTAGATATTTTAGATGAAAAATATTCTAATTTAGTTATGTCTTCGTGAATTACCCATTACCCTTCGGGTTCAGTACTTGCTACAACGGAGGGAACCTCCGCAACGCAGTACTTCACCAAATACCAATTATCAGTTCTTAATCATGGCTAGAATTCCGAAAGTTACTGTTGTAGTTCCCGCTTATAACGTCAGTAAATATATTCAAGAAGCTTTAGTTTCTTTAGAAAAGCAAACATTTACAGACTTTGAAGTATTGATAGTTGATGATGGTTCAACTGATGATACTGCGGAT
>CAKZYM010000658.1 GCA_937884685.1 uncultured Calothrix sp. | reverse complement strand
CGTCAGTTTGTATTATCTCTACTGACCACTTGCTTCAATGTCTGCAATAATTCATGCTCGTTGTAAGGTTTGGTTAAATAGACTGCTGCACCCAACTGCATCGCTAGCTGTCGATATTTGTCTGTAGTGCGCGAACTGAGCATAATTACGGGAATATCTTGTAACTTATCTTGCGATTTAAGACGAATCAGAAAGTTATAACCATCTAAACGCGGCATTTCTATGTCACAAATAATGCTTTCTACCTGCAATCCGCTTTGTAGTTGAAAAAGTGCGTCTTGTCCGTCTTTCGCTTGTTCTACAAAGTATCCCGCTCTTTCGAGGGTTAGCGCTAAAAAGCGACGCACGTTTACTGAATCATCTACTATTAATATAGAATTTTTACGGTTTTTAGGTGATAGAAATGCGGTGGAAGATAAACCTTGAGATGCAGGATTTACAGTATCTTTTTTAGCAATTAAATTTAATAGTTGGGCTGGACTTACCAAGGGAACAATGCGACCGTTATCTAAAATTGTACAGTTGTTAAAGCATTCTGGTAGAGGAATACTTCCTTCTACACGACGAATACCTACTTCTTGTTCGTCCCAGCAGCGGTCTGCTTTAATTGCAACTAATTTATTACCGGTACTAATAATTAATACAATTTTGCCTTCTATTCTCGGTGGAATTTCTTGGATTGATGATATATTGCGAAGATTGTTGAAATATAGATAGTTACTGATATCAATTAATTCTACAAGTGAATCTTGCCAGTTAATTACTTCACCATTTTGAGTTGGTAAAATCTGTTGATTCTCTAACAAACAGATTTCTTGGATTGCTTCGGAGGGGAATGCTAAAGGTATTCCATTGCTTTCAACTAAAACTATTCTCGCTACTGAGAGGGTGAAGGGTACCGATAGGGTAAAGGTAGTTCCTTTTCCAGGGACGGAATCAACTGCTATTTCTCCATTAATCAAGTTGAGATTGTTCCGAACCACATCCATTCCTACACCACGACCGGATAATGTGGTGACTTGCTCGGATGTACTAAATCCCGGTTCAAAAATCAGACTGTATAAATCATCATCTGTAGCTGTGGCTAACATTTGAGTATCCAAACCCATTTTTTCAGCACGGGTACGAATCTTTTCTATCGCTATTCCGCTTCCGTCGTCGCTGATGGTGATAACAGTACGGTTACTCTGATGAACGGTTTTGATTTTGATTAGTCCTTGTTCTGACTTCCCTGCTGCGATTCTAGTTTGAGTGTCTTCGATTCCGTGGTCAAATGCGTTTCTGACAAGATGCATTAAGGGTTCGTTCAATGCTTCTAAAATACCTCTTTCCATCAAGGTATTTGCACCCTCGATTTCTAAGTTAACTTTTTTACCGTATTCTGCATTTAAATTATGTAAAGCTCTGGGTAAACGCTCCAATATCTCAGAAAGCGGACGCATTCTGACTTTTGTTAAGGAGTTTTGTAGTTTTCTTGATGTTCTATTGAGTAAATGATTTACTTGTTCTGTATCTTCTAAATTAAGGGTAATATCCCCGGTAATTTCTTGAATTTTAACTATATTTTCTACTACTGTTTGAGACAGTGTATGTAATTCGTTATAACGTTCTAACTCTAGGGCATCAAATTTATGATTATTATCTGATATATTTTCTGTAGGATGCCATTCCCAATCTTTTTCTACTTGATAATATTTTGGTTTTAAGGTCGATAGCTGTAGAGCAAATTTTTCGTAAGACAAGCGTAATTCGTGGTTTTCGCGTTCGAGAGTTTTTAACCGAATACCAAGATTACGAATTAATTTACTGATTCTTTCTAGCTGCAATCTCAAGGTATTGCGTCCGATTGTTAGTTCTCCAAATAAATCGTTAATTTGTTCCAGTTTTTTGCTCGGAACTCTAACTGTTGGTTCTTGATTTTCTCTTTTGAGAACTGGAGTAAATTCTGGAGTTTTTTCAATGATTTCTTCTACATTTGGAGCAAAATCATTAAGGCAAGTTAATTCGGAACTGAGTCCTATTTGTTGATTCTCTTTAATTTGCTTATTATTAATAGTTGTAGGTAAATTATCGACTTTACCCGCAAGTAATAGAGCTTGTGTATTTCGCCAGGATTGCAATCCTAGATGAGCAATTTCTTCGACATCCGTATCAGAAACCGCAGTTGATAAATTTTCGATTATCGATTCACATAGTTGAATAAAAGCTGGAATTTGCAACATTTCCCCCAAACCACCTAGTTGAGAAGACATCATCACCATTTCTTCCCTGAGTACGGAAGATTCTTTTTGCTTTAATAAGGATTCTAAACGTTTTAAATAGCCTTCAACTTCAGTTTTAAATAATAAAGATATAATTTCTTGAGGATTATCTTCAGCTTGCAGAATAGTCATCGCGTCTTCAGGATTGGGTTCTCCTAAAATCTCGCGTAATTCTTCAAATACTGGATAGCAAAAAGTACTTATCCATTGTTCGTCAACATCATGACCGACTGATATCGATTCTACAATTTGCCGCAGCCAATCAATTGCAGACAGCAGTAAACTTTGCAGCGAACTATCTATTTCTAAAGAATTTTTTCGAGTTTTTAGAACCTTGAAAGAATCTTCTAGTAAATGAGATAAATCGCTCAAAGCATGAAATCCCATTATTCCCGCACCACCTTTAATAGAGTGAGCGGCTCTTAATGCAGCATTTATTTTTTGTAAATCAATTTTACGATTACTTTTAGCTTCGACAATCACATTTTCTAGAGTATTAATATGCTCGGTAGCTTCCTCTAGAAACTGCATTTTTATTTCTAATTCTTTTTGTGAAGACATAGCATGAGGCGGATTGGGCATTGGGCACTGGGATGATGGTGAGGAGGGGAGAACATATTAATAAGTAGCAAGTAGCAAGTAGCAAGTAAAAAGTAAAAAGTAAAAAGTAATCTGGGAACAATTCAGTTTTCCATTTGCAGAAATCATCCAATTTTTTGTGCGATTATACTAACTAAAAAAATATCCCGTCGGGATGGCTAACTAATAATTCTTAATTCCTAATTACTAGCTCCTATCACGGATGAAATGAATTTCGCTGATTTCACTGATTAAGTTATTACTTAAAACTCACTCATAATTCCTATCACGGATGAAATGGATTTCGCTGATTTCACTGATTAAATTATTACTTAAAAATAACTCCTAACTCTTAACTCTTAACTCCTAACTCCTAACTAACTGTAAAGGTGTCCACGCTTGCGGCTAATTGCTTGGAAATATCTACAGTTTTCTGTAATGAATTAGAAATTTCGTGAGTGGAATTTCCGGTATCTTCCGATATTTTGGCAATTTCTTTCATTAAATTACTTACTTGTTTTGAAGTTTTTACTTGAATTACTGTAGCGGCTGAAATTGATTCGACTAGTCCATCAATTTGATGACTAACATTAAGAATCTCGTTTAAATTTTGTTTGGTGTCTTCAATTAAACGAGTTTCTTCTACTACCTGGGTAATTCCTAATTCCATTGCTTTGACTACTTCGCTGGTTTCTCGCTGGATACCGGCTACAATACCTTCAATCTCTGCGGTTGCTTCGCTACTGCGATTCGCTAAAGCGGCTACTTCTTCAGCGACTACTGCAAAACCTTCTCCTTGTTCTCCTGCTCTCGTAGCTTCGATTCCTGCGTTAATAGCTAGCAAATTGGTTTGGGCTGCTATTTGATTTATCAGTGACACCACGTGAGAAATTTTCTGGGAAGATTCTCCTAGTAGCTTGACTTTTTTGGCCGTATCACCGATTGTTTCGCGCAGATAATGAATGTTTTCTACTGTTAAATCCATTGCTGCACCACCTTCTTCTGCGGTACTAGAAGCTTTGCTGGCAACGCTTGCAGCTTTTCTGGCTCCTTTCGCTATGGATTTAATCGAAGACCTCATTTCTCTGACTGCTTCTAAAGTGCGGTTGATTTCTAAAGCTTGCTCGTTAGCGTTGATGCTTAACTGGTTAATTGCACTTTCGTCGTTCTCAATTGCACTGTTGACTTCGGCAGCTGTAAGTTTAACCTGGGTGACGATTTCGCGTAAATTCTCAATGATGGAATTGATAAAATCGGCTACGGTTCCAATTTCCCCAGATGTAACTTCTGCACGAACTGTCAAGTCACCGCTGTTTACCGCTTCAATATTTTCAATTAATTGAACGATTTGCTGTTTTAATGCTGCTTCTTGCTGAAGTTGTGATTGAGAAAGTTGCTTAGCTGCAAATAAATCGTTTATTCTTTGTAAAGCTTCTCCTACAATTCCAGCAGATTCATCAAATAACTGTATTTCTGATTGCTGCCAAAGGTTAGTTTGAGAATAGTTATAAGCAATTAAATAACCAAATAATTTCTCGTCTTGCTTCAAAGGAACAATTAAACTAGCCTTGATATTTAATGCTTTTAATTGTTGAACAGCAGATTGTGGTAAACCGCTATGATTAATATCATTAATTGCAATTACACCATCAATTTGTAAATCAGGAAAATCTAGCTTTTGACTCGAAGTCGAGCCTAAATCAGGAACTCCCGACTCAGCAATCAAACTTCCCTTCCCAGACGAATCGAATTTGTCATCTAATTTATAAATAAGGGTCTTTTCTACTTTTAAAGATTTACGAATATTTTCAACTGCTACAGTACAAATATCTTGATTGTCAACGCATCCAGATAACTTAATCGCCAGTTGTTGAATTGCTGCGCGTTTTTCTGTATTAATTACCTGCTCTAATGTCAATCCAGCTTGAATTGCTAATTGTTTGATTAAATTAATTTCAAAAGCTTGCCAAAGATGGGGGTTCCAGCAATGATGTGCGATTAAAAAGCCGAATATTTTATTATCTTTAAAAATAGGTGTTAATAAAATCGCTTTTATTTTCAAGCGCTTCATTAATTCCAAATGTTCAACACTCAATCCCGCTTCATCAACATTATTAATAGCTAAAACTTCAGACTGGGTATAAATTTCTGTAAGTTGCTTCGCAAGAGAAACATCTTCTATACTTTCCCCAAAAGTTATAGGTAAACCTGGAGCAATTTCTTCCGCAATAACTTGTCCTTCACCGTCGGAATTACAATGATAAATAACGACTCGATGCGCTCCTAAAACTTGTCTAACTTCTTTTACAGTTCGATTAAATAAATCTTCAGTATTCGCAGACTGAGAAATTGAAATAATCGTATCTGAAAGTAACTTAGCTTGCTCGCTTTCCACTCGTTCTTCAAACAGCAATTCCTGTAACTGCTCGA
This sequence comes from uncultured Calothrix sp., assembly GCA_937884685.1. Classification (GTDB taxonomy): domain Bacteria; phylum Cyanobacteriota; class Cyanobacteriia; order Cyanobacteriales; family Nostocaceae; genus Rivularia. The sequence goes on along the minus strand of CAKZYM010000658.1, from coordinate 2,553 downwards.
CAATTAAATTAACGTTATTACTTAAATCCGCAAACTCATCTTTACCTTTTACAGGAATACGGCTATTAAGATTACCATTTGCTAACTTTTTTACAGCCAAATTAGCAGCATAAATCGGTAGAACCAACCGACGAGCAATAGCTGCTGTGGTAATAGCAGCTACTAATACAGCAGCTAAAGTCCCTATTTGCAGCATTAATAATAATTGCTTTTGAGATGCTTCCAACTGCTGGAGGGTATTAGTATCTGTATCCTCAGTAACTTCTACACTAATAATTTGATTACCCAAATGATAAGACAATGCTGTAATACCAATTGTAGGTAAACTGCAAAGAGCAAGAGAGAGCATCACAGTTTTACCATTTAGGTTGATATTTCTTAACTGCGAAGAAATTTGTCTAATAAAAGAATTCTGCAATTTCTTGGATTGATTATTAATGTTTCTAGGAAAATTCGAGAATTCGGACTTAGAATATCTATTTTTTTTTTGAATTTGACTCTTGTTCGGTTTCTTCATCATTCAGATATTCTCACATTTTTTACGGAATGCTTGGATTTTATTCAGTTGTAAATATTGATAAAGAGACTCGGGAGTACAAAATAGAAGAAAACTATTAATTAGTGTGGTGAGTGCTGTGATTGTAAAAAAAATGAATGAAAATCAACTATTTTGCAGAAACGAAGATTTCAGAATAGCCTGTATATTTAATACTAAATTTAATTCATCTTCGCGCCAAATACAGCCATTTAAATAAGGAGCTATATTACTTTCTTGGTTATTCGCAGGCTGAATAGTACCGGAATTTAATCTCACCGTACCTTTTATTTCTGGAACCATCAAACCAATAGTTTCTGATTCGTGATTAGCTACAATAATATTGCATTGTCGTATTGGATAAGATTGCGACTCTACACCCAATATTTTTGCTAAATCAGCAACCCAAATAATTCGATTGCGCCAATTCATCAACCCCAAAATTAATTCAGGCTTATTTGCTATGGGAGTTATCGTTTCAACTGGTAATACAACTACCTCTTGAGTAAAGTTTACCAGTAAAACAGCAGTAGTATTGTTATTGAGCTTGAATTGAAGATAGCCATCACCCAACTGTTTATGTGGATGAGCTAATAAATTGATATTAGATGCATTCATGCTGAATAAAAATTGATTTACAATATGGTTAACTTATGCAAAAACCGATTGAATTGTTTCAATTAGCTGTTCGCGGGTATAGGGTTTTGTCAAATAAGCACTAGCACCTTGTTTCATACCCCATAATTTATCAATTTCTTGATTTTTGGAAGTGCAAAGGATGATGGGTAATTTTTGTGTCACCGAGTTTCGCTTAAGTTGTCTACATAGCTCAAACCCGCTCATTTCGGGCATCACCACATCGCTAACGATAACATCTATACTGTCTTTTAATGCTATATCAAAAGCTTCCTTAGCCCCAGTAGATTTAACAATTTTGTAATCACCATTATCGAGATAATGACTCATTAGCTCTAATTCACTTAGAGAGTCTTCAACAATTAATACAGTGATTAAGGAACAAATAATCAAATCAAATTCTCCTCATAATTGCGAATTGGTAATTGGTAATTGCGAATTGCGAATTGGTAATTGGTAATTGGTAATTGGGTATTGGGCATCGAGCATCGAGCATCGGTGATTTATAATTTATAAAACTCCTCACTGTTAACTGTTCACTGTTAACTGTTAACTGCTAACTGTTCACTGATAACTGTTAACTGTTCATACCAAATGTTGAAAAATGATTTTCAATAATTCGCTTTTGTCAAAAGGTTTAGTTAAATAACCACTAGCTCGAACCATTTTTGCTTTTGCTCTATCAATAAAACCTTTCCTACCAGTCACCATAATTACAGGTACATCCTTAAAATAAGAATGCTTTCGCAACAGCGAACATAATTCATAACCATCCAAATTGGGCATTTCGACATCTAGTAAAATCAAATCTGGATTGGTACGTAGAATTTGCATCAAAGCGTTTAAAGGTTCGTTAAAACCTACAACACTAAAAACTTGCTCATCTAAAAAAGATTGAATAGCTGTTAATACCGTTGGGCTATCATCAATACAGACTATTGTGTAAACTTTTTTACGATAATTCTGTCTATAAAAGCGCTGACGACTGTTTTGGGAATAATTCATAGTTTGACTTGGAGCTTGATTAATTCCCGCTTTTGGTAAAGGTTGCTGAATTGGTATTTTCGACGAGATGGTTTCTGTTTTTTGAGATGGTGGATTTGCAATAACTTGGGGAGCAGTATTTTCTAGATTCTGTGACTTGGAAGAGCAGTTTTCGATTAATAAATTCATGTCTAGACTACAAAATTTTGGCATATCCTCCATGAAACTTTCCTTCGTAAATTCATAACTTCCTTGTTTAACAGTAAGAAATAAACTCAGGACTTCAAAGGCTAACTCTTTAATCAGAATTTTCGCTTGTGCTGGAGTAATTAGCTTTTGATTCACTAACCAGCAAATTGCTAAATAATCCGGATTAAGTATCGCTTGATTATCAATAC
>CAKZYM010000657.1 GCA_937884685.1 uncultured Calothrix sp. | reverse complement strand
ATAATTTTAAGAAATTTTTCTGAATATTCATATTATTTCTTCTTACTTATTAATACTGAGTAATCACTATATTATGCGTAAAAACATACAAAGCATAGTGGTTTTTATAAAGTAATAAACAAGAAAAATAAACTATTTGTATAGATAAAAATATAAATATTTTTCATAAAATTATATTTTATTTACATTTACTATCTATGATTAATAATGTCAGATACATGAATATGGCACATCTAAGCTATTAATTCAAAATATATCTTGCCATAACAAAGTTGATTAATTAATGCTATTTCTACTTAAGTAAGTTGATAATTAGCATTAATTAATACTTGCATACATTAAACTATTAAAAAACTATTAAATTTTAACTATAAGTTACTAACCCCTTAAATACAACATCAATTATTTCGTCTACAAAAGTTTCGCTTAAAGGTAAATGCTTTAACAGCAATCGGTAAAATAAAGGACTATAAAGAACATCAATTGCAAGTTCCGCATCAACATCATCACGTAATTCTCCTCGCTCTACTCCACGCTGAAAAATCCGTTTTGCATCTTCTCTTCTGGGTAACAACCAATGTTCTCGAAAAGTTTCTATCAATTCCTTATCAGCTTGTCCACTACCAACAACACTCGCTAATATCTCTCCTTTAGAACTATTCATCAATTTCACAATTTTGTTCATCTGCTCCCGGAAGTCTTCCTCCACAGAACCAGTATCGGGAAAAGCAATCTCCGGACTCACCCCCGACAAAAACGCATCCATCGCTAACTGTGCTTTAGTCTTCCAACGTCGGTAAATTGTCGGTTTCCCAACTTCCGCTCTCGCTGCTACTCCTTCAATAGTCAAATCCATAAATCCTAATTCATCAAGCAATTCATAAGCTGCTTTGAGGATTTTTTTGTGAGCTTCTTCACACCTAGGTCTTCCTCTTCCTTGCTTGGTAGGAGTTTTGGCTTTTTTTGTTTTACCTGTTGACATTTTAATTACCTCACTGCTAGATTTAGATTAAAGAAACGAAACGTAATGATATTATTTTAATTTAAATTTTAACTAAAAAACCAAGTAATGTCATTCCAAGAATCAAAAAAGTCAGGAGAATTGTATGAAAACTCGTAATTTGGGACATCAAGGAGAATCATCATGGAAACTAACAATACAAAAGTTTGGTTAATTACAGGTACTTCTACTAGTTTGGGTAGAGAATATGGTGACAGAGCGGTAATTACAGCACGTAAACCGGAGAAAACAAAAGCTGCTCAAGCAATGATTCAAGTAGTTGAGAGTGAAAATCCACCGTTACGGTTACCATTAGGTGCTGATGCTGTTGATGGGATTGAACAAAAGCTAGAAGCAGTTAAAGCCAATATCGATGCTTGGCAAAAAGTTGCAATTAATAAAGCTTATGAAGGGGTGAGTGTCGGAACTGTAGGTGGTTAATTGGTGGCTAGTGGTAAATTTTTGAAGCATGTTTACCCAATTGTAAGGTCTCTGTAGACATGCTTCTTCCAAAACATAGATTTATTGTTAATGAATTAGAAGGTAAGAAAATGGAAACGAACAATGGTCAATTTGCTTTAGTTACAGGTGGTAATCGAGGAATTGGATTTGCAATAGCTAAAGGTTTATTACAAAAAGGCTTAATGGTAATTATTACCGCTCGTTCTTTGGAGAAAGCAAAACAAGCTGCTGAGAAATTACAAGCATATGGTGAAGTTGTACCAATTGAATTAGATGTGACGGATGATAATTCTATCGAGCAAGCTGTAGAAACCATAGCTCAAAACACAAGTAAGTTAGATGTTTTGATTAATAACGCAGGTATTTATCCAGATAATGGCGTAAACATTCTGAATATCTCTCGGGATTTACTAGATTCAACTCTTAATGCGAATACCTTTGGTGCAATTAGCATGGTTCAAAATTTCTTACCTTTCCTAGAAAAATCTACCGATGCCAGAGTTATTAATGTTTCTAGTAATATGGGTGCTTTGCAGGATTTAACGGCAACTGCACCAAGTTATTGCTTATCTAAATTTGCTCTTAATGGTGCAACGATTATGCTTTCACAAGCTTTACGTTCAAAAGGTATTACAGTGAATTCTATAGATCCAGGTTGGGTTAGAACCGATATGGGTGGAGATAACGCATCTCGTTCTCCCGAACAGGGTGCAGATACTGCGATTTGGTTAGCAACAGAAGCACAGCGCAATGAAACAGGAAAATTTTGGCGAGATAGGAAAGTAATATCTTATTAACTTCTGATTAGAGACAAAATGTAGCGATTATAGTTTTGATTTTAGCTTAGGCAATGTCATGTTTATCTTTCGTCGTAAGTCTTCCAAGTTAAGAAGGTGGAGAGCTAATAAACTCAAAGTTCAACCACCAAGATATAAATTATTTCTGCTGTCATGGATGGCAATTTATCCATTAATTACAGTTATTTTGTTTTTGTTCGGACAGCAGTTGATTTTATTACCTTTACCTTTACGTACTTTGATTTTGACAGGAGTTTTAGTCTATTTAATGACTTTTTGGGTAATGCCAAAATTAACTAAATTATTTCATCGTTGGTTGTATGCATAAAAATAAATCCAAGGAAATATAAACAGGAGATTTAATCATGAAAACAATAGATAAAAACACAGTTGCTCAAGATGAAATACAAATTCGTCAATTAACAAAAAAATGGGTTGATGTTTGGAGTCCGAAGGATAAACCTTTTACAGGAGAAGGTTTTGAAAAGATTTTTGCAACTGGTGAAAATGAAATTTTAGTTTTTGATAATTTTGGTGATAGTGTCGTAGTTTTACGTAGTTTGCAAGAATATCTGAATACTTGGGTTCCAGTAATGCAGAATTTTAGTTATTGGGAAATTGAAATAGAGGATAATTTAGAAATTTCTGTGGATGGGGATTTAGCGGTAACTACCTTTTCTTGGGTTGGTGGTGGAAAATCGAAGGATGGAGAAGATGTGAAGGTCAGACAATATGGTACTCATACTTGGAAACGTTTGAATCATGAATGGAGATTGGTACACGAACATTTGACTGTTGGTTAAAGATTAGAAAATATAAAAATACAATTAAAAATACAATTTCAAGGTTTGTAGTTGTGCTGTCTTCGCTAAT
>CAKZYM010000656.1 GCA_937884685.1 uncultured Calothrix sp. | reverse complement strand
ACGAGTGGAGTTAGGGAGTTTTGAAAAGTAAGTTAATCTCAGATTTTATTAATCACTAAGATTTAACAATTTGGGAAGGGACGTTTGACTTTGCTCTAGGTTCAGCATGAACGCTAACTGTACTTAATAGTGGAACTTCCTGAAAGCAATTCTGACCAGAACCAGTAAAGTTCGGATTGACGAACGTGACGTAGCAGAGAAGCACCACAACAAGGACAGCTATTAGTTCTAATGCTCACAAATCTTGTCCTCCTTTAAAAAAAGTTAAAAAAGTTGTTGATTAAGACGCACTCTTATTGGTTTATTAACATTTGATTTTTGTAGAGTGAATAAAACCATTCTTCTGAATGCGATTTTCAAGGGTTTTTCTATAAATCGCTTCGTAACCATCTACCATTTTGCTTACAGAAAATCTATCCTCTACATGTTTGCGACAGGTATGACGGCTGAGTTCTAAAGCTTTAGGAATCATTGATGCCATATCTTCATGGCTTTCACAGATAAAACCAGTTACACCATGATTAATAACTTCGGGAACAGAACCCATATTAGTTGCAATCACTGGTGTACCTGTAGCCATTGATTCAGTCATTACCAAACCAAAAGGTTCTTGCCAAGTTATGGGGAAGAGAGTTATGGCAGCATTTCCAAGTAATTCTGCTTTCTCCTCGTGATTAACTTCGCCTAAGTACTGAATTTGCTTTCCGTCAATATGAGGAGCTATTTCTTGCTCAAAAAACTTTTTATCAATTTCATCAAGCTTTCCTGCCATTTTCAAACGCCAACCTGTTTGTTTGGCGATGGAAATAGCATGTTGCGGTCCCTTCTCTGGAGAAAACCTGCCTAAAAATGCTAAATAAGGCGGATTTTCAGGTTCGACAACAAATGGATAGCTTTTTTCATCAATACCGTTATAAACTGTCCCAACGTAATTTAGGTCTATCTTGCGCTGAGCATCGCTAATACTGATGTATGGCTGTTTATTATGATGGGTGTATATCTTTGAGGTATCTGGATTAAAGCTATGGTGCAAGGTATGCACTGTTGGTGTCGTTACCAACCCCGCTGAAGCCAAAGTTAAAACACCTAAATGGGAATGAATTAAATCGAATTCCGCTGCTCGCTGGTAAACTTGGCTTAGTTCGAGCAATTCATAGGCATCACAATTGACTACATTCGGGTCTAAACGCAAAGCCTTCTCGCAAACAGCTTCCAACTCCGCTAGAGTCAGCGAATCACCGGAAGCAAACAAAGTAACTTCATGACCCCGACGAACTAATTCATCGGTTAGGTGACTAACTACTAACTCTATTCCTCCATAAGAAGGAGGCGGAACTCTTTCCCTTAAAGGGGCTACTTGAGCAATTCTCATAAGTTGTGTCTGTTCCTGCAATTAAAAAAGTCCGTATTGAATAAGGACTTATGTTTTGACCGGGTAAAGAATAAATTCTTACCCATCTGAAATTGAATTAATCGCTTTGACCTAGGATTAGGTCTAATTTTCGACAATTCGATTTGAAAAATTATTTCAAATTATTTCAGTTGTCAACAATTTGTTATCAAGCAATTACATTTACAAATTACAGGCTAATCGTTTTCTTTATCATCTATCCAGAGGATTATAGAAAATACTTTTTTTAGTATACCCGGATACAGTTTATCGGCTATTTTTAATATTTACAACGGTGCTTAGGAGGTTTGCGAGCTTTCCCGAGGATATTAGCAGAGGTTAGAGGAGGAAATATCGAAACCAGTCATAAACTATATTTAATCGCTACTTAGGGTTTGCCCGAAAAGTATTTGAGCATAGGGAACAGGGAACAGCCTATGTATGTATTTTTCAATGCCCAATCCCCAATGCCCAATTCCCAATTCTTATACCTTTACTGCATCAACTGTAGTAACCTTCTCGTCTGGATATTCTTCTTTAAAATAGTAATTAATATGACGTTCGTTTTTGGGCACAACTCCATTAACGACTTGACCTAATACGTTCTGACCGGACTTTTCTAGCATTTCACAAGCAAATGCAGCATTGACTGAATCTACGACTCCCGGACGCACTACTAGTAACACTCCGTCAGCCATTTGACCTAATGTTGCAGCATCTGCGGCAAGGTTTAATGAAGGTGCGTCAATAATTACGTAGTCGTAATATGACCTGAAACTTTCAATTAATGAAGCCATCCGCTTAGAATCTAACAATGATGCGGGGGAAGGAGGTACAGCCCCACAGGTCAATACATCTAAGTTGTCCATTCCTTTTTTGATAGCTGCCATCACCTCTACCTGTCCCACAATCACATTGCTCAAACCTTCGGCATTGGGCAGTTCCCATATATGATGTTGGGATGGACGGTGTAAGTCTCCATCTATTAATAATACTCTGCGTTCCATTTGCGCCATCGAGGTAGCTAAGTTAGCAGCCACGGTAGATTTACCTTCTTGAGGCACGGAACTAGTAACAACTATTACCTTTAATTCTTTGTCCGCACTCATAAATTTCAGGTTGGCTCGCAGCATGCGAAATGCTTCGCTAATGGGAGAGCGAGGAGCATCGCGCACCATTAAGCTCGGATATGCAGCTTCTGATTCCTGTCTGCCAAGAATAGACTTTTTCGGCTTGCTAAAGTCAGGAATCACACCTAACAAAGTTAATTCAGTTAATTCCTTGGCTTCCTCTATAGTCTTAATAGATTTATCTTGCGATTCCAAAAGATACATAGTTGCAAAAGAAACTAACATTCCTAGCAAGCTGGCTGAAAGATAATTAATTAATGGTGAAGAAACTGGTTCTTGAGGAACTAAAGCTTGAGATACTTCACTAGCATTGCCAACATTTTGATTTTCAGCAATGCGGGTTTCTTGCAGTTTTTTCAATAACAACGAATAAGTTGACTGTGCTGCTTCTACTTTACGTTCTAACTCTCGCTGTTGCTGCTCTAACTTTGGTAAGTTTTTCAGCCTTTCCTTATAAGATGTTTGTAATTCTGATAAAACTGCAAGCTGATTTGTTAAGCCTAAAGAAGTTGATTCTAAGTTGACTAATTCTGCTGCAAGCTGTTGTTTTAATTCTCCTTCTTGCAATCTGTCATCTAGTCGTCCGTTGCTTCCTACAGTTTGACGAATTCTATCTTGCAGCAATCTTCTTAAAGCATTATACTTATTTTCTAAAGCAATTATCTCTGGATGGTTATCGGTGAGAACTGTACGTCTTGATGCCAACTGTGACTCTAGCTGCTGCACTTCTTTGAGAACATCCTGAACCCCAGCAGCCTGATTCAAAGAATTCATGTTTAGCGCTTGTTGGGAGTTTATACCCAACTGATTATTAATCTGTTGACTCCGAGCGCTGATATCGGCTAGTCTGGTCTTGATTTCGCCGACTTGATTTTGCAAATTACCTAATACTTCTATTGATTGATTTGCTTCTTCCTGCAAAGCATATACTTTGTTATTTTCCCTAAATTTCGCTAAATCTGCCTCTGCTTTGCTTACAACTGCTTCTGCTTTGGGAAGCTGTTCCTCAATAAATTTCCTTGCTGATGCAGCAGCTTTCCTGCGAGAAGATACATTATGTTCTAAATAGGCTGCCATTAAAGCATTCACAACTTTTGCAGCCTTCTGGGGTTGTGAATCCTTGTAGCTGACTGTTAAAACGTCTGTCTTTTCAATATCGTTTACAGTTAATTTATCAAGAAAGTCTTTATATTCTATAAGTTTTCCATCTTCATCTCTGAGGTTAAGTTCCCTGATAGTCTTCTGTACCACTGGAACCGAGCGTATTATTTCAGCTTCCGTTTGTAAAGGGTTAGATGTATTTTCTGTTACAGACTCTAGTTTGCCAATACTAGTTCCAAATTCTGTCAATGAGGAAGTCGCATTTGTTCTTTGAAATTGTAGTTTACCTTCGGCTATGTAAATAGGTTTCTTTAGTGAAGTTGACAATAGTGAAAGTAAAAATACTGGGAAAAACGCCGCTAATCCAGGTACACAGCGACGTTTTAGGACTTGCCAATACTTATCGAGCGATAAGTTAGATTCTTGAGATTCCATAAATATATTCGTTTGTTTACTTTACTTTTCAGTTATTACCGTTCTGACTAACCGATAAATAATAAGATAGGCATCTAAGGTGATTGTCCTGAATCAAAAAGCTCAGATAAGCATTAATCGCAAACTGCTTGAAATTTATACGAGCCTAGATGCACGTTCATCAAATAAAGTATTATTTGTCGGGTAAGGTGGATTCATTTCCCCTTAAGCAGGTTTATAGAATCCCCTCCCCAAAGAACCGGACTTGAGACTTGTCGAACTCATCCGGCTCACGCATATAATATAAACCAACTACTTCAAATAATGAAGTTCAAGATGTTTCGCTTTATGGCACGCTGAATGTAGAAATACTAGGTTTTCCAGTTCATTGTTACCATTGTCTTTCTATGGGTGGATATGATGAAGTTCATATTTTTCGTCATTTCCAATTGGTTCTCCGCAGACGGGGCAGATACCCTCTTGAGCATGATATATCTTCCAATAATCACTTCCTTTTGCAAACCGTGATTTTCCTTGTGTGGTTTCCCGTTTTATCCAATAATCCTTAAGCTCTGGGTTGAATGGAGAGTTATTACCAGCTACTTTTACGAAGCGGATTATCGGAATATCCTTTGCGATATTGACTAAATGTAGTTTTTTTCCTTTATTTCGACCATCGTTGATGGCAAAAGGAACCCAACTATCATGGTCAACCGTTGAGAAATATGTTTTCTTAATCCAGGTCATAGATTTTTTAGGATGCCTTCTGACTAGAAAAGTCCTAATCATCTTGCAGATTTCCCATCTGATATCTGTGAATATTTTCTTAGATACCACAAATCTATAATATTGTCCCCAGCCCCTGATTTTAGGGTTTAAGTGTTTGAGAATTTGCAAAAAGGTCATACTTCTAGCATTTCCTTTGAGAAATTCTTTAACATCTTTCAAGAATTCAGCTATTTCCCCGGAACCTGGTTTTATGATGCATGAATATACTTCTTCACCCTTTGGTTTTGCGTGGGGGGCAGTTATCTTTCGTTTGGCATTTGGTTTCGGATTCCTCCTCAACTTTTCTACCTCTCTCAGATATCTGTTGCTTCCTGCTCTAAGGACTTTTTTTGGATATTGTTTGATGTCGAAGCCAAGGAACGAGAATCCTTGTTGTGTTATACTGCGGACTTGAGATTTTTCTCCATTTAGTTCTAAACCTCTTTCTGCTAACCATGTTACAATTATTGGAATGATTTCTTCTAACCATTCCTTTTTTGCTGACATGATAACAAAATCGTCGGCATATCTCACAAATTTATATTTTTCAACTCCTCTAGGTCTATATTTATATACCCCATTCACATTATTGGATGCCATTATCTTCCCTTTATAGGGTGATAATAACTCCTCAAGTCCATCTAGGGCTATGTTGGCTAAGAGCGGGCTAATCAAGCCACCTTGTGGTGTTCCGGCTTTTGTGTCATGGAAAGTCATGCCTTCCATGTATCCAGCTTTCAACCATTCTCTTATTTTCTCGTTTTTTGGAAATCTTTCAATCTTTCTTATTATGAAGTCATGAGAGATGTTATCAAATGCACCTTTAATGTCAGCATCAAGAACCCATTGATAACAGCTCCCATTTTTCAAAGTC
>CAKZYM010000655.1 GCA_937884685.1 uncultured Calothrix sp. | reverse complement strand
TAGTGTAAGCTTATTCGCAAGTTGTTCGCCTTTATTGTTCGCTGCTAGTTACGCAACCGAATCCAAACTGAAATCTAAAAAGAATCCATCGAAATCTAGAAGATGGATTTCTGTAGGAACTGTAGAAGAGCTAGATAAAGCAGGTCAAATATTAAAAGAGGAATCGTCTAATGGCCCAATTTTAGTAATTGGTACATCTAAAAGTAAAAGCTTGATTGCTGTTAATCCAACTTGTAGCCACCTTGGTTGTAATGTGGATTGGGAAGCAGAAGAAAATATCTTTCTCTGTCCCTGTCATGCTTCAGAATTCACTACAGATGGTAAAGTCCAAAATGGACCAGCTGAAAAACCACTCTCAACTTATGAAGCCAGGATACTGTTAAATACAGTAATGGTAAGACCTGTTTGATGGTTATAAGGATGATATAGAACTGTATTCTACTATTCCTAGAATTGTCAATCTTCTAACTCTCAATTTAGAGTTCGAGAGTATTATCAATACTCTTTACCAGTTTTTATGCTTGTGATATTTTTTTTAAGCAATTTACTAGTATATATGTGTATCTGATAATTACAAAAAACTTATTTGTTTACTTTCCAACTTCTTTATTTTTCCATATTTGTTACGATTTTACCCAAGAAGCGATGTGAGGCAAGATGCAAAGAATTAAAACACAAGTTCCAGTTTGGCTTTCTGGATTAATAGTAACAATCACTACAATGACTGTTGGTATAAACTTGGATAGTTTGAACCGAGCAGAGGCTACTGTTGTTTCACAACTCCCAAGAAATAATCCTGCCAAGTCTATTCCTATCTATGTCCCGCAGCCAAGATTTTGTCAAAATGATTTGGAGTCTGCGATTACATCTATCGTTAAAAATCCAAGTTTTAGGACTGCAAGGTGGGGAATTCTCATCAAACCTGTTAGGGAAGACAAGGTTCTTTATCAGTTCAACCCCAATCTTTCCTTAATTCCGGCATCAAATACTAAACTCTTAACAACAGCCGCAGCACTCAGAATTTATGGCAATCGCAATCCACAAAAGCTTGCTTCCCTTCGTCCTTTGCTAAGTGCGGTGAATCGCTACAGCAACAACAGTAGAGCCAATTCTCTTTTGCGCCGTATTGGGGGGCAGAGAGCAGCAAGAAATGCCCTTTCTATTCTAGGTTTAGATGCCAGTGGTTACAAGCAAGCAGATGGTTCTGGATTATCTAGAAATAATCGCGCTAAACCATCGGCATTAGTATCCTTACTCCAGGGTATGTATGTTGGCAATCTCAATAAAGTCGATAGAAGCCTTGAGAATGATTTATTTTATAACTCATTAGCTGTCGCTGGAGTAAATGGAACATTAAGAAATCGTTTTCGCAATACCCCACTCAAAGGCAGACTTCATGGCAAAACCGGGACTTTACGAGGAGTAAGAACCCTTTCAGGATACTTAGAAAATACAGATTATGGTACCATCGCATTTAGCGTTATGGTTAATCAAAGAGGGCAGTCAGGATGGCGATTGATTTCAGCTATAGATAAGATTTTGCTGCAAACGGCTCGGGTAAATCGCTGCGGTTAGATATATCTAATTTTTTGTTGAATAGGCTACAAATTCATGAAGGAAGAGGGAAGGACATAAATATTTGTCGCGCTATGCGCCTCAAAATATTATTTTTTTATTTAATAAGTTTTAGACTTATAATTAAAGTTTTTAAAAATACATTACCCTCTTCCTTCTTCCTCCTAACTCCTTGCTTCTTTTATAAAGATTTAATACCCATCCGTAGAGTTATTAATCTATGATTGTTTATTGTCTCTATAAATTTGGGATGAATCATAAATATTTTGATATGTTATCTATTGTTTTCTGATAACCACATAGCTATTTAGTAAGAGTAGAAAACAAATATAATTATTGCAAATTATACATGTTAGGAGTTGAATTTCTATGAGACAAATTTTGCTGCCAATATTTATTTTTGCAACTTTGAGCTTACCAACAAAAATACTCGCTCATGGAACAAAAATTAGCTATGAAAAAACTGAAGCAATTGTAATTAAGGCTGCTTACAATACTGGTGAACCGATGGGGAAAGCGCAAATTTCGGTTTATACACCAGATAATCCATCCCAACCTTGGTTAACTGGAACAACCGATAGTAAAGGACGCTTTTTATTTCAACCAGACTCCACAAAATCAGGAAATTGGGAAGTTAAAGTTCGTCATTTAGGACATGGGGGAGTTGTCAAAGTTCCTGTGACAACAGCACAAGTAAAAGAAACACAACAAACAGCTAGTCCAAATTCTTCCACCCCGGAACAAGTAGTTAGGGTTCCTGAATCTGAAAGTCTTGAATATACACCCGTACAACGAGGTTTGATGATAGCTTCAGTTATTTGGGGATGTGTGGGAACCACTTTATTTTTCTTAAATCGCAAAAAAAATGCACATATCTGATGGACTTCTTCCAGCACCAGTAGCAATTAGTGGTTATGCTATTACTGGTTTTGCTACCTGGTATTCGTTGCGTCAAATCAACCGTCAATCTGAACCAACTCAAGGTATTCCTAAAGCTTCTTTACTTACAGCGGCATTTTTTGTTGCATCTTCAATTCACATTCCTTTTCCACCCACGAGTTTACATTTAATTCTCAATGGTTTGCTAGGTGTGGTATTGGGCTATTATGCATTTCCAGCAATTTTAGTTGGTTTATTTTTTCAAGCGGTAATGTTAGGACATGGGGGAATTTCGACTTTAGGACTCAATGCATTAATTATCGGTATTCCTGCTTTATTCGTTCATCATTTATTTAGTTGGCGAAGTTTTATAGAAAGATATTTTAACAAAAGAGTGACGACAGGAATTTTTGCTTTTTTAGCAGGAGCATTAGGTGTTGCTCTGACGGTTATATTATTTTTTGGTCTGGTGGTTAGTACTCTTGGTACAGGAGAATATGCAGATAGCGAGAGTGTTGCAATTTTGGGGTTAGTTATTAGTCATATTCCCTTGATGATATTAGAGGGAATTTTTACAACTTTTGTTGTGCTGTTTTTGCAACAAGCTAAACCTCAGTTATTGGAAAATAATGGCTGATAAATTTGCTTTAGATAAATATGCCGATAAGGATTCGTTAATACACTCTTGGCATCCCAAATGTAAAATTATTGGTATCAGTTTACTCATTTTTAGCTTTGCTTTTATCCAAGATATTTCGTTAATTCCTGTGATGTTGGGAATAACATTTATCTTTTATTCTATTAGCAAATTGCCATTAAGTTTTTTAGTTTCACGCTTGCGCTATCCCGGTTTGTTCTTATTGGGAATGATTATTTTGCTACCGTTTACGCGTGGTGAAAATATAATTTGGCAATGGAGCTTTCTCAAACTAAGAGAAGAAGGAACTTTATTAGTTTTAGTTATTATCTCTAGATTTTTTAGTATTTTCACAATGGGATTAGTCATGTTTGGAACTGCTCCATTTATGACAACCATTCAATCCATGAGACAATTAGGTTTGTCTAGAGTGATTGCGGATATGTTGATACTTTCCTATCGTTATATATATCAAATATTTGTTGATTTCTCTCAGATGCAACAAGCCATGAAAGTGAGGGGATACACTACAAAAAAACAATCTAATCCTAAATATAATATATCTCTATTTCGACACATATCTGTTTTAGCTGCAGTGACTGCTTCTTTATTGCTCCAAAGTTACGAACAGTCGGAGAGGGTCTATGCTGCAATGCGTTTACGAGGATATGGTGACTTAACAACAAGTATTATTAAACCTAATACAATCGACGATAAGCAAACCAAAAATACTTCTTTGAGTCTTCTAGGTTTATTTGGTACGGTTATAATTGCTGTCAGTTTATTTTTCTGGCAAGTAATCTAAGTATAATTTTAAACTCTATTACTGCCTTAATTGTGACTCCCATTGTCATCGTGGGTGATTTTACACCGTCGTTCTCGATTTTTTTTTAATCAAGAAAAATCAATACTGATTCAACTTTAAATTAGTTGTAGTTATTCTCAAAAAACAAAAAATATTCCTTGAAAACAATTATGATTATTTTTGTATATCGATAATCATTTTGATTCGCCATGTCCTCAGAAAATCCTACTGACAACACCGCATCTGCTGTTAAAACCTTAATTCAACGTCCCCGTCGGCTGCGTCGTACTCCTGGGTTGCGTAGCATGGTAAGAGAAAATCAACTAACTGTAGACGACTTGATATACCCCATGTTCGTGATGGAAGGGGAAAATCAAAAAGTAGAAATCTCCTCTATGCCGGGATGTTATCGTTATACTTTGGACTTGCTGCTCGAAGAAATCAAACAAATTAGTGAATTAGGAATAAATGCTGTAGCGTTGTTTCCCCTAATTCCAGAAGCCAAAAAAGATGATGTCGGTACGGAAAGCTACAATGCTGATGGCTTAGTACAAAGAACAGTCAAAGCAATTAAACAAGCAGTACCCGATATAGTTGTAATTACTGATGTTGCTCTCGACCCCTTCAGCATTCACGGTCACGACGGTATTGTCGATGATAACGGAGTAATTTTAAACGACCCCACCGTAGAAGTATTGGTGAAAATGGCAGTTTCCCAAGCAGAAGCAGGTGCGGATATGGTCGCACCTTCCGACATGATGGATGGTAGAATAGGTGCGATTCGTCAAGCTTTAGATGCAGCAGGATACTTTAATGTAAGTATTTTGGCATATTCTGCTAAATACGCTTCTAGTTATTATGGACCATTCCGCGATGCCTTGGATTCAGCCCCGAAATTTGGGGATAAGAAGACTTATCAAATGGATGCAGCCAATGCTAGAGAAGCTTTAAAAGAAGTAGAGTTAGATATTGCCGAAGGTGCGGATATAGTCATGGTGAAACCCGCTTTGGCATACATGGATATTATTTATCAAATTAAATCAACAACAAACTTACCCGTAGCTGCATATAACGTCAGTGGAGAATATGCCATGATTAAAGCAGCCGCACAGCAGGGTTGGATTGATGAGAAAAAGGTGATTTTAGAAACTTTGACTAGTATGAAGCGGGCTGGTGCTGATTTGATTTTGACTTATTTTGCCAAAGAAGTTGCTTTGATGTTGCTTTAGTTATCATAAGTGTCTTGGGGATTCCAAGACACTTATTCGATATGAAGGATTACAAATTTAATTATTCAAGCAAGCTTTTATCCAGAGGTAATGCAATAACAGGACAAGGATGAAATTCATTCTCAACTTAACAATTGTTTACTATAATTAAAATAGTGTTAGTAATTATTGCTAGTTAAATAGCTAGTTGAAAGACCGTACATCCTGCAATTAGATTTGATTTGTTTAATATCCGGGGTGGAATTTCACCGCGTCTAATAACTAATCAGTGATAATTATTAACCAAAAAGCAATCGAATTAGAATAATGACTTTATCTTTTCGTCCCGAATTAAATTCTGCTGAGGAAGTTGTTTCATCCTTATCTACACAAAATAAATCAAAGGTTACGGATGAAGAAATGAGGCAAGCTGTGAGAACTTTACTAATAGGATTAGGAGAAGACCCAGATAGAGAAGGACTTAAAGATACTCCTAAAAGAGTTGTAAAAGCCTTACAGTTTTTGACCAAGGGTTATCATGAATCTTTGGACGAACTGTTAAATGGTGCAGTATTTACAGAAAATGCCAATGAAATGGTATTGATAAGAGATATTGATATTTTTAGTTCTTGCGAACACCATATTTTACCAATCCTTGGTCGCGCTCATGTTGCTTATATTCCTAATGGGAAAGTAATTGGATTATCAAAAATTGCTCGCATTTGTGAAATGTACGCAAGACGTTTACAGGTACAAGAAAGATTGACCTTACAAATAGCTGATGCGCTCCAAGGTTTACTTCAACCTCAAGGTGTAGCAGTAGTTGTAGAAGCTAGTCATATGTGTATGGTAATGCGTGGTGTACAAAAACCTGGTTCATGGACTGTTACCAGCGCAATGCGTGGTGTATTTGCAGAAGATGCAAAAACTCGCGAGGAATTCATGAATTTGGTTCGACACAAGGCTAACTTTCATTAATCCATGACTTGAAATTAGGCAATGGGAAACAAAAATTCACCATTGCCTGCTACCCTAGTTTTGGGGTTCGCAGGTAGTGGAAAGACTAGTTTAATT
>CAKZYM010000654.1 GCA_937884685.1 uncultured Calothrix sp. | reverse complement strand
GGAACTTAACGGTTTGAGTTGAAAATAAGAAAGCTCATATGTTGTTCAACTCGACTAAAATTATTTACTTTCTGCTAACTATTGCTATTGAACTCAGCATTTCTGAATTTACTCTCTTTAAAGTCAGCGTAGTAAAGCTTTAGCATTGGGAGAAAGCAAGTATGGATGTATCAAGTTTTAGTAGTTTGAGTTGCGATATCGTTATGGCAAGGTTTTCCCTGATTGTAGGTGAATCACTTAGATTTCCCTAACAGTAAATTGGTAATAGTTAAGAAACCTTAAATATTAAGTATAGATAAATATACTAAAGTTTGATGCAAATTGCAACATTTTGTTAAAGCATCTTACAAAAAAGTTTATTACGTTAACAATTTTAATCTCCATCCAATTGCCAGCGGTGGAGTGGTGAAGTTTTTGATGTGGTGCATTTACCAAACAAATGAATAAACATTCTTCTAACATTGCTGAAGACGCTCGCAACTGCTCTACAGTAGTTGAACTAGTGCGTCTAAGAAGTTCTAATCAACCGAATAGAAATGCTTTCACCTTTTTATTAGATGGTGAAAATGAAGAAGCAAGATTAACATATTCTCAATTAGACAGACGTGCGCGTCGAATCGCGGCTCAGTTACAAACGCAAGGTTTGACTGGGGAACGCGCTTTACTGCGTTATCCTGCAGGACTAGATTTTTTGATTGCTTTTTTCGGTTGCTTGTATGCGGGAGTTGTGGCTGTAACCGCATATCCTCCGCGAAATAAGCGCAATACTCCGAGAATCAAAGCTATTTCTAATGATGCACAAGCAACTATAGCTCTGACGATAGCGGAAAAACTAGACACAGTGCAGTCTTTAATGACAGAAAAGACTGACGTTAAATCTTTGCAGTGGCTGACTACCGATAACCTTGCACCAGGAATAGAAGATAGTTGGGAAGAACCTTCTATTAGCAAAGATACTTTAGCTTTTCTACAATATACTTCTGGTTCCACGGGGACACCCAAGGGTGTAATGATTAGTCATGGAAATTTACTGCACAATGCTCAAACAACTTACCAGTTTATGGGGCATTCACCAGACAGTAAATTTGTGACGTGGCTGCCAATGTACCATGATATGGGATTAATTGGCGGTATATTGCAGCCTTTGTATGGGGGTTTCGAGTGCATTATAATGCCTCCAACGTCTTTTCTTCAGCGTCCTTATCGTTGGCTACAGGCTATCTCCAAGTATAAAGGAACAACGAGTGGAGCGCCGAATTTTGCCTACGATTTATGCGTAGAAAAAATTACTCCGGAACAAAAAGCGACTCTTGACTTGAGTAGTTTGGATGTACCATTTAGTGGCGCGGAACCCGTTAAATATGAAACTTTAAAGCAATTTGCAGAGTATTTTGCAGAGTGTGGTTTCCCTTTTTCGGCTTTTTACCCTTGTTACGGAATGGCTGAAACTACCCTAATGACTTCCGGTGGAGATAATACGAAGTCACCGCTTGTGATAACAGTGGACAAAGCTGCATTAGAACTTAATCGAGTTGTTGAATCATCTAATGAAAACAAGGATTTAAATCTTAATCTTGTTAGTTCTGGTCGAGTCATACCAGGACAGAAGGTAGTAATTGCTAATCCAGAAACACGCAAAAGCTGTCAACCCTCGGAAATTGGGGAAATTTGGGTATCGGGACTGAGTGTTGGTCAAGGATATTGGAATCGGGAGCAAGATACCCAGGAGACTTTCCATGCTTATTTATCAGATACAGGAGAAGGACCGTTTCTGCGGACTGGGGATTTAGGCTTTTTACATTCTGGGGAACTGTTCATTACAGGTAGAGCCAAGGATTTAATTATAATTCGCGGTCGCAATCTTTACCCGCAGGATATAGAATTAACCGCAGAGCGGAGTCATCCTTCATTGCGTGTGGGTGCAAGTGCAGCATTTACGGTTTTAGATAACAACGAAGACAAGCTGGTAGTTGTACAAGAATTAGAGTTTCGCGCTAAACCAGATAAGACGGAAGTCACAAATGCAATTCGTCAAGCGATTAGTGAAGAACATGAAGTACAAGCTTATGCAGTTGTCTTAATTAAACCAGGTAGTATACCTAAAACTTCCAGTGGTAAGATTCAACGACGTGAAACTCGCGCTCGGTTTGAGAAAGGTACCTTGACTGTAGTAGGAAGCAGTGTTCTTGAAAGTAGCGATATTGCTCGAAAAGAAACCAGATTAAAGCGTTCTGAACTTTTAGCGCTTTCTCCAAGGCAATGTCAAGCAGTTTTAGAAACATATTTGATAGGACAAGAAGCAAGAGTTTTAGGTATTGCACCGGATGATATTAATCCTGAAGAACCATTGACTACTCTCGGACTTGATTCTCTGAAAGTATTTGAATTAAAAAACCGGGTTGAGGTTGACCTGGAAGTAGAGGTATCGGTAGCGGACTTTTTTGAAGGGATGAGTACCAGGTCGCTCGTGACCAAGATACTGGCTCAGATGACTACAGATGGACTATCATTAGTATCTCTTATTCAGCAAGAAAAAAATACAAATATATCTGATTCTCATTATCCTTTATCTGTTTCCCAACAGGGATTGTGGTTTATACATCAGCTAAATCCCGATACAGCTACATATAACATTCCTATAGTTATTAATTTAAAAGGTTCTGTTAACCAAGCAATCTTACAAAAATGTTTAAACGAAATTGTTAGACGACACGAAGTATTGCGTACAAGCTTTACGTTGAATGATGGACAACCCGAGATCGGAAGCACACGTCTGAACTCCAGTCACCCGTCCCGATCTCGTATG
>CAKZYM010000653.1 GCA_937884685.1 uncultured Calothrix sp. | reverse complement strand
TTAGAATATCTACTAAGACTTGGCAAGATATTGAAAATCGAATGTTATTGGTGGACTGACATCTTACACCATTCTCAAGAAGACCAAATAAACCCGGTTTCTATTCGTGGAAGCATTATTATGTCCTTGTGAAATCATAAGTAAACCGGGTTTACGACATTGATGCAAGATGTCAGTTTTAACGCACTTTATATATTAGCCTATTAGCCTTTAAATAAATTTCAAGGTGGGTATTAGGGCTTAATAAAAATGGTTTACCCTGATAAATATAACTTGAATTATTTAACTGAGAATTGGATTTATACTCGGATGTAAGAACTTTTTCATTGCAATATTAATATTCTCTATTTAAATAAAAAAAGAGTGTTATTTGAGCCACTGTATAATAAATATCTATCAGGGTTATTACGGCTTTTTGATTTGAGAAATTGTCGATAGCTTTGATTTCAACAAATAAAAAAATAAATAAAAAATCGTAATTATAAGATAGATACATGATAAATAATTAAGCTTGATATAGTTCGTAATGGCAAAGAAGGTGATTGATGCGATTTGAATGGACGGATATATTTGCAGATATTGACCCGAGATTGCAAAGACTAATGCAACGTCGTCGCAGAGGACTGTCTACTCCACCCACAGCTTCAACGGAGGTGGGAGAAGTCGCTGTAATTGCGAAAGTAAATGATGTTGAAGCATGGTATTCGATGACTGAAGTACGAGAAGGTGCTGAGGTTGGAACTACAGCAGATGGGAATATTATTGTTACTGCTAGAGTCCCCGTATCGCGCTTGCAATCTGTACGTTCTTCCCCTTGCGTTATCAGTTTACAAGCTTCGCAAAGTTTGCAGTTAACTACCGAAGACCTAACCCCCCAACCCCTTTCCCTGATAGGAAATAGGGATAATTTAAATTTTGAAAAATCTCTTTCCGAGACTCAGGAAGCTTCCGCTTTAGAACAGCAAGGAAACAATGTTGTTGTAGGAATTATTGATGTAGGTTGCGATTTCGCTCATCAGAATTTTCGTCACCCGGATGGTTCTACTCGAATATTGGCTTTGTGGGACCAAGATGGTTCGTCAGAACCGGATAGTCCTTTTGGTTATGGAAAAGTTTATCGTAGTGCAGAAATAAATCAAGCTTTACAAGCTGAAAATCCCTACAAAGCTTTGGGTTACTATCCCGGAAAAACCGCTCACGGTACCCATGTGATGGATATCGCTACGGGGAATGGAAACGGTACGGGAAATCCGGGTATCGCTCCGAGCGCTGATATCGTATTTGTTCACTTTTCCAACGGTGCTGTGGAAGCTGTTTTAGCTGATGGTGGAAATGCTGTCGATAAATCTTTGGGGGATACTACCGAACTTGTGGAAGCGGTGGATTTCATTTTTGAAATTGCTGAACACTGTCCTTGTGCAATCAATATTAGTTTAGCGTTACATGGTGGTCCCCATGATGGTACTGCGTTGGTAGAGCAAAGTATAGATGCTCTAGTAAGCAACAAACCAAATCGAGCGGTAGTTATTGCAGCAGGAAATTCTTACTATAAAGGAATTCATGCTTCGGGAAAGGTACCGAAAAATGGTTTTACGGATTTGCATTGGGATATTCCCAGAGGACATTGGCATTACAAAGCCTTAGAACTTTGGTACGATAAGCAAGATAAATTTCAGCTAGAATTGATTCCTCCCGACGGTCAAAGTTTAGTAAGTCTGCAATTGGGAGAAAATGGAGAAATTGTCGATGAAGATGATAATACCGTGATTTATTTATCTCATCGTTTTTGCGACCCTAATAACGGCGATAATATGATTGGAGTTTTCATGGAATCGCGACTTCCGGGAGGACTTTGGACTGTACGATTGCATGGAGTTGAAGTTAGTAACGGTAATTTTCACGCTTGGATAGAACGCGAAGATGGTTCTCAAACTAGCTTTGTCGCACCTCACGATAATACTCATACCGTTAACTCTATTGGTTGCGGACACAATATTATTATGGTTGGCTCTTATGACCCCACAAAACCCAATCAGCCAATATCATATTTTTCCAGTTCTGGCCC
Organism: uncultured Calothrix sp.; assembly: GCA_937884685.1. Classification (GTDB taxonomy): domain Bacteria; phylum Cyanobacteriota; class Cyanobacteriia; order Cyanobacteriales; family Nostocaceae; genus Rivularia. Next base: position 904 of record CAKZYM010000653.1, on the reverse strand, counting down.
AACTCGTGACGGAAGAAAGAAACCCGATTTTATTGCTCCCGGACAAAATATCTGGGCTGCTGCTTCACTGACTGGAACTAAATCTTATCGTAAATCCGGCACTAGTATGTCCGCACCTGTTGTTACAGGAATAATAGCTTTAATGTTAAGCGAAGCTAATGCTCGCAATATTGAATTGGATATCAACCAAATTCGCGAGATTTTAATCCAAAGTGCTGAAAATAATCTCCCAGAAGACCCGCTACAAAGAGCGCGTTATGGTTATGGTTCAATCGATATAAATACTGCTATTTCCGTCATTCGAGCGATGTGATAATATTGGGTAATGAAATATAATATCATTCAATCGAAAAAAAATTAACGCTTTGAATAAGGAATAGTTAATTATGCTTTATATCGCGGGTAAACCTGTCCGTGTTAAAAAAAGTTTGCTACACGGCTGTCATAAAAAAGAACATGGCTCCGAAATGGCACAATCTCAGCAACTAAATGACGACGATATCTATAGTGTAACTATCAAAGTCGCAGAAGCTGGGTACGTACCCGCAGGTGTAAAATTAAGAGGTCACATTTCAGATAATTTGCTTACGGCTACTGTTACCCCAGAAGAGATGGACAATTTAGAAACTGATTCTAGGGTAGTTTCAATTAGTGCGCCAAGAAAACTACATTCAGCTAAAAATAATTCTGTAGCTTAAAAATCTCAAATACCTTTCACATCAGAAAGAATAAAATTAGTTGACGAAATAGCTATTTTATGCATTTACATGGATTGTAGCGTAAAATAATAAAAATTGTGATGAAACAGTACAAATTAAATAAATGTATGATAAGAAAGACGGCTATTAATGGAGTCGGAAGAGCACACGTCTGAACTCCAGTCACCCGTCCCGATCTCGTATGC
>CAKZYM010000652.1 GCA_937884685.1 uncultured Calothrix sp. | reverse complement strand
CTGCTCTGCTTGCAGCTAAGAATATTCTGGGTGAAAACCACGACTTGTGGAATATTAATGTTGAGCGTTCTTATCATGAGAACTTTACTGATGAAGAGTGGTCAAAACTCAAGAAACAGCCCTCATCAGTAAATGATACCAAACCTTTATCAGGTATAGCTTAGATTGGCGTTGCTGAATTGAAATATGAATAGCCCTCAACCCCTAATTATGGGGGAGAAATGTATTTTCAAGTCCCCCTTGGGGGATTTAGGTAGCGTAACTTAGATACCAAAATACATTCATATCTGTTGTCAGCAATGCCCTTAGATTAGTGTAAGGCGTGTGATTATATAGATAAATACTGTAAATTTCCAGGTTTTAAGGTCACGCACCACCTCAACAACTATGGCAGTAGTGACGTGATGGAAAGCATAAACTCGATATCAAATTTGAACAGTAACTTGCAATAGAAATGTGATTTATTTTTGGAATAAGTTGTACAATCCCTATCAAAAATCAAAATTAGACACACAAAGATGAGAAAAATTAAAGTTGGCTTAGCAGGATTTGGGCGATTCTCAGTATTAGTATTCTTTAATATGCTCAACAATTCTCCTTGGGAATTAGTCGCAATTGCTGAGATTTCTGAAGAGCGAAGGAACTTAGCTAGACAACTTAATAAAGATATAAAAATACTTGAAAATTACCAAGACCTAGTGTCACTATCTGATGTAGAAGTTGTAATTATTTCATTACCTAGCGACCTACATGCTGATGCAGCCATATTAGCTTTTCAACAAGGTAAGCATGTATATCTTGAAAAACCTATCGCTACCAGTTATGCTGATGCTAAACAAGTAATCAAATCATGGAAAGATTCTCGATGCAATGGAATGATAGGTCTTAATTATAGGTTTCACCCATTGAATAAAGAAGCCAAAAAATATTTTAGCGAAGGTAAATTGAACGATATCTTTTGTGTAAGGTCGAGTTTCGCTTCTCCTCTAAGAAATTTACCAAAATGGCAGCATACTCCTGAGACTGGTGGTGGAGCATTGCTGCATTTAGCAACTCACCATGTCGATCTAATTAGATTTATTTTGAGTGCTGAAGTAAAAGCTGTATTTTCCAGTATAGACAATCAAAAATATTTAGGAGATACTGCTTTCTTACAACTTTTCTTAGATAACGGAATCACAACTCAATCCTTTTTCTCCCATAGCGCTATTAGAGATGATATTTTTCATTTTTATGGAAAGACAGGTAAATTCACAATCGATAGATATCATTCATTTAATCTTGAATTTACAAAACCAGATATTAAACCATCAAGATTTCCTTCGGTAATTCCTAATTTTCAAAAGTTAATTAATAGCCCACTTTTATTATCAAAGCTGAGCAATCCTCGAAAAGAGCCGTCGTATCAACTTTCCTTGAATCATTTTGCAGAAACGATAGTAAAAAAGATACCTCCAAGTCCTAACTTGTGGGATGGATACCAGAGTTTATTAGTAGTTGAAGCCGCGAAAAAGTCTGCAAGAGAGGGAATGGTGGTTAACATGGAGGAGTGGACTAGTGAAAATACTACTGGTCAATGACTACGCGACTCCCACTGGTGGAGCCGAGCTAATTATGCTGGCTCTGCGTCAGCAATTGAGGGAACTAGGACACGATGCAAGACTTTTTGCTAGTTCAGCAAGACCTTTAAACAAAAAAAGTGAAGCCGATTATGAGTGCTTAGGAACCACTTCTAAGTTTAGAACTTTGCTTCAATCAAGTAATCCTTGGGCTGTGACCAAAGTATCAAAAGTTTTATCTGAGTTTAATCCTGATGTTGTTCATGTAAGGATTTTTCTAACGCAACTTTCACCAAGCATTCTACCTCTGCTGATCGATTTTCCCACAATTTATCATGTTGCATGGTATAGACCAATTTGTCCATTGGGGACTAAAAAACTTCCAAGCGGTGATATTTGTCAATCACCTGTAGGAACTGCGTGTTATCAAAATAAATGCTTGCCGATTCATGATTGGCTTCCAATTATGTTGCAAATGAAACTGTGGAACAATTGGCAACATGCTTTTAATTTGGTAGTTGCTAACAGCTATTTTGTCAAAAGACAACTTGCTAGCCAAGGAGTTAATGCAACTGAAGTTGTTTGGAATGGTGTTCCTTCTCGTCCTATGTGCTCAGACCTCTCACCATATCCTACAGTTGTTTTTGCTGGTCGCTTAGTTGTTGAGAAAGGTTTAGATGTACTGATTAAAGCTTTTCGTGAGGTAATCAAGCAAATCCCACAAGCAAGACTACTAATTGCAGGTGCAGGAACGGAAAAAAATAATCTTCTAGCATTAGTTTCAGAGTTAGAACTTGGAGATCGTATTACCTTTTTGGGACATCTATCTCGCGAACAGATGGAACAGGTGTTCAAAGAAAGCTGGGTACAAGTCGTTCCTTCGCAATGGCAAGAACCTTTTGGTATTGTCGCAGCAGAAGCAATGATGAGAGGAAAAGCAGTCATTGCTAGTAATCTTGGAGGGCTGAGTGAAATAGTCCAACACAATAAAACGGGACTTTTATTTAGACATGACAATATTCAAGAACTAGCTAGTTCAATCATAAGGATATTAGGTAATGTCAATTTGGCTAGAGATATGGGTGAAACTGGTCGTGAAATTGCTCTAGCTAATTTCAGCGAAGAGGCTTTTACTAAAAAATTCCTCGACCTTTATCAGCAAATACAAACAGATTGAGCAAATAGTAAATTATCTAGTAATAGTTGTGAGGTAATTAAAATGTCTATTAATGAAATGAAGACGGAATATCCAATTGTATCTGTTGTAATTGAGGGTTATAACGAGCTACTCGATCTAGGAACTGCTAAAGATACTTTAGCTGCACTGGCAAACAAGGATTATCCTGCTAATTGTATAGAAGTTATATTGGTTGGTACATCAGCACAAGTCGATAAATGGAAAACACAGTTCTCTAATACTCAATTTTATGGTGTCAAACCTTTTGCTGCCGATGGAATCAATTACTATGAATTAAAAAATATATGCGTAAATATTGCATCAGGACAAGTATTTGCTTTTACTGATTCAGATGTGACACCTCGCAAGGGATGGATTAGTTCTGGTGTAGAAAAAATTAAACAAGGGGCTGATGCTGTGGTCGGCCCAAGCCTTTTTGGGAATAATAAATTCCATGCAGATAATGTTCTGATGAGGGTAGCTGCATCTATTGCATGGGGATTTGTCATCGGCGAAAACAAAAATACAAATAGTCTAATTGCATCTAATATGCTTAGTCATAATGTAATATTTAATGCCGACTCATTTCGTCAATTTCAATTTGACGCAAACTATGGAAGAACTTGTTCAGCAGTTCTACTTTACAAAACATTAATTAAATCAAACTGTAAAGTTGCTTTGAGTCCAAACCAACAAACAATACATTCATTTTCTTGGAATTGGTGGATATTTCAGTATCATCGTCGTATTGGCTATGAAGTTTACAAGTTAAGAAGGCTAGACGATTCTTACCCTAACAAGTGGATTAGTAAAACGAAATTACTCGAACCACTTTTAACACTTATGTGGCATGTTCTTTTGGATATACCAAGATGGTCGAGATTTAGCAAAGCTTTAAATGAAAGTTTTTTACGTCGATGGTTATCTTTTCCAGTTGTAGTTTCCTTATCCTTAATTGCACGTAGCTCTGAGATGTTGGGCATGTACGCGACTTTAGCTAATCCTGAAAAAATGAGGCAGTGGGCTGAAAATGCTTAAAAAAATGGCGTTGCCTTTGACAAAACATTAATTCAAAATTTTCAATTATTTATGTATTATGGGCGTTGCTGAATCATGGGATAATTTAGCCTTATTTTGAACGAATGATTAATAGTTTCAAGCACTAATTCATCCCGCATTTATGCAACGTTCACGAAGTGACCCGTTAGGGTAATTGCGAATTGCGAATTGTAATGACTATTTTCAACATCATCATCGTAAATAAAATGAATAATGTAATTCAAAATAAAACCTACTGGCTGATTTATAGTGCAATTAGTAGCTTTATACTTTTGCCAATGCTAGTCTTGGGATTAAAAGATAAAACATCACTCGATCATCTCTTAGTTACTGGGGGCATTATTGAATCTTTACCAGCATTAATATATCTAGTAACAGCTGTTCTATCTGCTTTTTTAGCAACAAAAAAAAGCAGATTTATACCTTGGGGACTTTACAGCATTTTTTGTTTTTTCTTAGCTGGAGAAGAATCTAAATGGGGTAGAGAAAGTGTCTTAGGATGGAATATTTTTGAACCTTCTAACCGACCTGGAGACCTTCATAATCTTCACCAATTGTTCGATCAATCTCAGAGACCATATTTTTTGATTGCCTATGCAGTATTTATAATAATAGTTTTGTTAGCTATTAGCTACCTAGTTTTTGGCTTACCAGCTTTGAAAGGTATAATGTCTCAGAACTGGCTAAAGTGTTTCAGACAGGCGAATCCATCGCAACAGTTTGTAGTGATTGGTATAGTTTTGATTGGCTTTGGGTTAGTTGATATCCTGAATGGCGGTTTCGGGATGCCCTACATTACAGGTCAGAAATCTTTTGAAGAATCCTGTGAGTTATTGGGTAGTATTGCTCTGCTATTCGCAGCAATAGTTGAATTTCTCGAATTATCAATTAAAAAAAGTCTTTAGGTAGGGCAGGGCAAACGCATCTAAATTTAGAGGATAGGGTATTGACTAAAGAACTTGGATATGTTTAGAACCTTAAAATAAGGTTTACCGTTGAGAGTCTTTTGTCTACTTATAAATATATAGTCAAAAGCACAACTCAGTAGTAAGTCAATTAGTATGGCTTAATGCGACTATTTTAGATCTAGTTGAGAATGTAGCCTTCTTAATGACAAGATGCCTTCGCCCTGGCATAACAAATAATGAAAAGCATAAATTTACTCCTTTTTTTCCTTGAATTATGAATTGGAATTAAATGCACCAGATGAATATTTAAATGATTGTATAAGTATTGTATTTAAACAACCAGTTACAAGTCGATATGATGTGAATTGGAGTCAATAATTAATTGATATAGTTCATAATAAAATTGATGATTTTTCATTTTTAAAAAGATATACATATGATAATTAAAAATGAATTTATTTCTAGATATTAATTTGAGTTTAAAGGCGAATAGAATGAAACAATGAGTATTAAACAAAAAGCTATCAAAGGCATTTTTTGGTCTGGAATTCAAAATTGGGGAAGTCAAGCTGGTTCGCTAATTATATTCCTTGTCTTAGCTCGTCTACTTTCAGCTGCAGATTTTGGTTTAGTTGCTCTAGCAAATACATTTTTAGCTTTCTTCAATCTTTTTATTGAGCAAGGTTTTACCTTAGCTTTGATTCAGCTTCAGGAAATAGAAAAAGAACATATCAATACTGCTTTTTGGTTTCAGATATGTATTGGTTTAGGTTTAACAATAATTGGCTTCATTAGTGCTAACATAATTGCTGAAATATTCCAACAACCTTTATTAGAATCCATTTTAAAATGGTTTTCTTTAATATTTTTTATTAATTCTCTTAATGCTGTTCAAATTGCAATTTTGAGGCGTAAATTTGCCTTTAGAGCTATTGCAATTAGGGCGCTATCTGGCATTATTTGCAGTGGAATTGTGGGAATATCATTAGCAGTATCTGGCTTTGGAGTTTGGAGCTTAGTTGGTCAACAATTGACTTTTGAAATAGTTGGTGTAATTGCCTTTTGGACTACTAGCGATTGGAAACCTCGACTACAATTTTCATTAAAGCATTTTCAAGAACTTTATAAGTTTGGAATTTCAATATTTTACTCCAAGATTTTAACTTTCTTTAATCGGAACACAGACAATCTACTAATTGGTTATTTTCTCGGAGAAGTTGCTCTGGGATATTATGCAATTGCTTATCGAGTTTTAGAAGTACTGACTCAATTATTAGTTCGTACCAGCAATCAAGTTATCCTATCAGTACTTTCCAGACTACAAGCTGAACCTGAAAAATTTATTCGAGTATTTTATAAAATTATCAAATTTGCAAGTTTAATTGCTTTGCCAGTATTTTTAGGAGTTATCACTCTTGCCCATGAATTAGTAATTATTATCTTCTCAGAATAATGGCAGTCTTCTATACCTATTATGCAGGTATTAGCCTTCGGGGGAATTATTTATCTAATTCTCTTCTTTAATCGGTCTGTATTTGTGGCAATTGGTAAACCTTTCTGGAGATTCCACTTAGAACTTTTAAATGCTTGTTTTAATATCATTGCTTGTATGGTTGCTGTGCGCTACGGCATTTTGGCTGTGGCTTTTGCTTATGTAATCAGTGATTTTCTGGTGATTCCTGCTAGCTTATGGACTTTAAATAAGCTCATCGGAATATCTTGGCAAGCTTATTTAAGACAATTGATTTCACCAGTTATTTGTACCGCTATTATGACAATTTTAATTGGATTAACAAAGTATTGCTTAGGAACAATATTAGAACCACAAATTACTTTAGTGATTTGCATATTCTCAGGAGTGGTTTTTTACATAATTTGCCTTCAAATTTTAGCCCCTTTGCTTTTCCATGATCTATGTTATTTTGTTTTTGGGCTGTTTAAGTGTCTTAAATAAAGTTCTTCATTTGGCGTTTATAACTCTTCTTTCAAGTAGTAATTATCTATTATACCTCTCCGATAATTAGGTTGAAACCCCTATGATTACTGGACTAAAACTTAATTTCCGGAGATGTCTATTTAGTCAAGCGAATAGGGAACCGAGAAAAAATTTTAAGTTTAAATATTTATTTCCGATAAATAGCCAAAAACAAATACTTCCCATGAAAAATATAGCTTTAAATATTTTCCATATAAGTAAGCAGCGTATCTCAAAACTCTTGCTGCTGGCAATCATGAGTTTATTAACCATACGCCGAATGACAGTAGAGTTTAACCGTTTAATTTTGATTAATAATGAATTTGGAGCTATCGATCTTAAACAGCGATATTATGAAGTACTCGCTTGGTTTTCTGGGGAAACTGTCTATGGTGAAATTCACACAGCAGTTTATCCACCAGCAAGTTACACTATGTTGTGGCCGTTTTTGGGGTATGAGTCATTTTCCTTGGTCAGATGGCTATGGGCTGCCTCAACTATAATTGCACTGGTTGCTTTGATTTATCTGCTGTTGAGAGAAAGCAGAGCTAAGGGCTGGCTAGAATCGAGTGTTATTGCTCTTATGGTGTTGTCTATGTATGGCGCTGGTGAGACTTTTGGGTACGGACAGCTAACAATTCATGTTTTAGTTCTACTCGTGGCGAGTGTTGTTTGGATACCTCGTGCAACAATACCTACAAGTATCCTTATGACTCTTGCACTGATTAAGCCTACCCTATCACTTCCCTTTTATTGGCGGACATTGTTCCCCAGAAATCGATACTTCTTAATCTTACTCATTGGTTTAGAGTACTTTGCTCTAGCTGCGATCGCAACTAATTTTCAAGATGGCAATTTGCTGTCGCTACATTCTGACTGGTTAAGTAGCGGTATGGCTGGAGCAGAATGGGGTTCTAGTGGTGGCGGCAGTGTTACGCAGGGTACTGCAGGTTCGAGTTTTGCTACTGGCTACGGGAACATTCATGACTGGCTTGGGTTAATGGGGCTAAATCACCTAAATATGCCAGTGTCTTTAGCTATTTTGTTCGTTTTTGGTTACTGGAGTTACCAATACCGAATGGTAGATACCTGGCTGTGGCTGGGAGTAGCAGCTATTATTAGTCGTCTCTGGACTTACCACTTGGTTTACGATGACTTATTAATCTTGCTACCCATGATTACCCTATTCAGAATCACCAAATTAAAGTCTATAGACTGGGTAAGACAACTTATAAGCGGAGGTATTTTTACAATCGCACTAATTGCAGCTCTAATACCCGCAAGTTTACGATTACGTCCTATGTGGAACTATATTTTTATCATGGGTCAAACCTTCACCTGGTTACTGATGCTGTTTTTTTTGCTCTACCTTGCTTGGTGGTGTAAAAAGCAGAATGTCATTAATAATAAAGCATAATCTTTTAAATAAAAATTACCAAGCTAAACCTGCATATCATAAACTCCTCAAAGAATTAGCTGATTATCAAAAACAATAGTCTATTATTCTTTTAAGTCAACTTTGCCTGGTTCACAGTGAGAATAGAAATTTCTTCCTCCTGTGCTTCCTTCGCTACCCTTGCTTACCTTTAATACCGCTTCAACTTTATCAAGCCATGAACCCCCAAAACATTGATATTTCAATCGTTATCCCTACCTATAATCGCCCCGAACGTTTGGAACAATGCCTAGAAAGTATCGCTCGATTAGATTATCCAAGCAACCGTTTTGAAGTCATTGTAGTTGATGATGGCAGCCGAATATCCCTCGAACCAATCGCAGCAAAATTTGAAGATTGTATCTCAATAAACTTGATTCGCCAGTCTAACGCAGGTCCAGCCAGCGCTCGCAATACTGGAGCAGCAGCAGCCCAAGGTGATTACTTAATTTTCACAGATGACGAT
>CAKZYM010000651.1 GCA_937884685.1 uncultured Calothrix sp. | reverse complement strand
TAACTCCTAACTCCTAATTCCTAACTCCTAACTCCTAACTCCTAACTCCTAACTTATTTTATTAATTTTTGTTCGTTTATTTATTCGCATAATTAATACAGTAGAATTAAAATTCTTTAAAGAAGAACGAATAAAATCATGCATTGGTTCATATGGATTCTATTAGCAGACAGCCACTAGGTTCGGTTACTGAAGGTTCTTTAACTGGGGGATTAGAAGTTAGATTACATCCCGATATTTTGGTTGAAGATATGCGGGTAGGTAAGTTTTTGGTTGTCCAAGGGGTACGTTCTCGATTTTTCTGTATGCTAACGGATGTAGCGTTAGGAATCGCAAACCAGAGGATTGTAGCTTATCCCCCAAAATGGGAAGATACTTTTATGCGAGATATTTTGGCAGGAAGCGGTACTTACGGTACCATTAATCTCGCGCCGATGTTGATGTTTACTCCTGAATCAAATGAAGCTGATGCTCAATCAAGTAATAAGTCTGCAAAGTTGAAAGAAGCTGTAAATACTAGTTTGGCATCGTTTCAAGCACAAACTAGTACTTCAATGGAGTTAATGCCAGTTAAAACAATTCCAACTCATTTTAGCCAAGTTTATGAAGCTTCCGAAGATGACTTTCGTCGGGTATTTGGTTGGGAAGATGACCCCCAAAGGAAGAATTTTTCCATTGGTAAACCTTTGGATATGGATGTACCCATTTGTATTGACTTGAATAAGTTTGTTGAAAGAAGTAACGGAGTTTTTGGTAAGTCCGGAACCGGTAAATCTTTTTTAACCCGCTTACTTTTAGCTGGAACTATTCGTAAGAATGCAGCAGTTAATTTAATTTTTGATATGCACTCGGAATACGGTTGGGAAGCAGTTTCCGAAGGAAAAAATTTGAGTACTGTTAAAGGTTTAAAGCAGCTATTTCCGAGCAAGTTAGAAGTGTATACCCTTGACCCGGAATCTACGAAACGTCGTGGGGTACCTCACGCTCAAGACCTTTATCTCAGTTACGACCAAATCGAAGTAGAAGATATTAAGTTATGTTCTCGCGAATTGGGACTTTCCGATGCAAGTATTGATAATGCCAATATTTTACATGCTGAATTTGGTAAATCTTGGATTGTTCAATTGCTGAACATGACCAACGAAGAAATCAAAATGTTTTGCGAAGAAAAGCGGGGACACCAAGGTTCAATTACTGCATTACAGCGTAAACTGTTGCGAATGGACAACATGAAGTATATGCGTGCTGCTTGTCCGCACAACTATATTAATCAAATCATGCGCTCTCTGGAAGCTGGGAAAAATGTTGTAGTAGAATTCGGTTCTCAATCGGACATGCTTTCTTATATGTTGGTGACAAATATGATTACTCGTCGTATTCACCAACAATATGTTCGTAAAGCAGAAAAGTTTCTGCAAACCAAAAACCCCGTCGATAAACCATTGCAGTTAATGATTACTATCGAAGAAGCACACCGTTTTCTTGATTCGGCGATAGTACAGAGTACAATTTTTGGTACAATCGCTCGCGAAATGCGGAAATATTTCGTAACTTTATTAGTAGTAGACCAAAGACCTTCAGGGATAGATAATGAAGTCATGTCCCAAGTTGGAACTCGGATTACAGCCTTACTCAACGACGAAAAAGACATTGATGCGATTTTTACAGGGGTTTCCGGTGCTGGGGGCTTAAAATCAGTTTTAGCAAAATTAGATTCTAAACAACAAGCATTAATTCTAGGTCACGCTGTTCCCATGCCGGTAGTAGTTCGTACTCGTCCCTACGATACAGCATTCTACCAAGAAATTGGCGACCCCGACTGGGAAGGAAAACCAGACGACGAAGTTTTTGCAGCAGCAGAATTAGCAAAAGCTGATTTAGGGTTTTAATCAGTGAGCAGTGAACAGTTAACAGTGAGCAGTGAGCGCTGGATAAGCATCGATATTGATATTTTTATATTTTTATAACTCCTAACTCATAACTCCTAACTCCTAACTCTTAACCCCTAACTCCTAACTCCTAACTTTCCGTAAATGTAATCTAATTCACTTGACTAGATTTGATAATACTGGCAGGGTAATATTATTCATTTCTTTTCATTGAAGCCAAATCTAATAAATGAAACTCGCTGAAATACTCACATCAACGATGCATTGTAGTCAAACACTTTTTTTTAGCCTTAAACCAACCTTCAGATAGAGCAGCTTTGGAGTTAAAACAGCGAAAATACTGTCAAGAAGACAATCTATTAACTTCAAATTCATATTTAGTGATTCCGAAAAAGATTAATTTAGTAACATCCACCCATGACAAATCCCCTTAAGTTCGGTTATCCGGCTATTTGCGGAGAACCGGATTGGCTTTTTTCGCGTCACTATATATATATACCGATTGCCACTAAGAAACAGATATTATTTATCTTTTTTTGGCAAACATACTCTCGATGTTTTATAATGGAAAGATTTATTTAATGGTCTTTACTATCGACAAAATTTGTCGTAATATTAGATTAAGTAAAACTCATACTGACTTCATATTTTTGCTATCGCTTCTGGCGATTGATGAAAACGAATAAATTGTTGAAACGATAAAAGCTTACTTCTAGGGGATTGATAAATAGGGGGAGGCAGAGGAACTGATGGGGAAGTATCACCGTCTGCAAAGTCTCTGTATGAGTAGGGATTTTAGAACGGCATTTCTACCTGTTCCACAACTAGTATTTTCCATACCCTCCCTAACAATTAAATACTCATAGTATTTACGGAGTAGAGGAAAACGCACCAATGCCCATTGAAAACACTGTAACTGAAAAAAACAATACCAAGTTTACGGCTGATATGGTGCGAACCTATCTGCGCGAGATTGGTAGAGTACCGTTGCTTACCCGCGAGCAAGAAATTATTTTCGGGAAGCAAGTTCAACAAATGATGAGACTTATTGAAGCCAAAGAAGCTTTGGCTAAGAAACTTGGTCGCGAAGTTAGCTTGGAAGAATGGACTAAGGAAGTCGGTTTATCTGAAGCAGAACTGAAAAAAACTGTTTTGGAAGGTAAACGTGTCAAGCAAAAGATGATTGAAGCGAATTTGCGCTTAGTTGTCGCAATCGCGAAGAAATACCAGAAGCGAAATATGGAATTTCTGGATTTAATTCAGGAAGGAGCTTTAGGACTAGAGCGGGGTGTGGAAAAATTTGACCCAACTCGCGGCTATAAGTTTTCTACTTATGCTTACTGGTGGATTCGTCAAGCGATTACCCGCGCGATTGCACAACAAGGAAGAACAATTCGTTTACCGATTCATATTACTGAGAAGCTGAACAAAATTAAAAAAGTACAGCGCGAACTTGCTCAGAAGTTAGGAAGGTCTCCATCTCCTACAGAAATTGCTAAGGAATTGAACTTGGAACCTTCTCAGATTCGCGAGTATCTGAATATGGCTCGTCAACCAGTTTCTTTGGATGTCCGGGTTGGTGATAATCAGGATACCGAGTTGCAAGAAATGCTCGAAGATGACGGCCCATCCCCAGAACACTACACTACTCAAGAGTTTTTACGTCAAGACTTGAGTAATTTGTTGGCGGAATTAACACCCCAACAGCGACAAGTATTGATTTTGCGCTTTGGATTAAATGATGGTAATGAAATGTCCTTAGCGAAAGTTGGCGAACGCTTAAGTCTCAGCCGCGAAAGAGTTCGTCAATTAGAACATCAAGCACTTGCTCATTTACGCCGTCGTCGTGCAAATGTAAAAGAATATGTAGCAAGTTAGCAATAGTTGATATAAACAATATTCTAACTGCGATGCGCCTCCCATAAGGGGGGCAGTTTTTTTGCTTAATCACTAATTTATATGGTCGAATCCGAAGTTATTTTAATCTTCAAAGACTTACAGCTTAAGGCTTCTGCTACTTAAATTCCTGTATTTATTTTTTCAATAACTAAAAAACGATTGCGAGGATAACAAATCAATTTATTGCTCTTGTTAAATTTCAGTAACATCTCGATTTACTATACGACGCTAATTTACATATAATTCGTCAAAATTTATTGTAAAAAATATACAAATAAAGCACTGTAATAGAATTAAGTGGTTTATTTTTTTTAATGGTTAATATATTTTGCGGCTATAAAGAGGAGTTATTAATCATAAATTACTTTAATACGAGAATTATTTTGGAAATACATCCAAACCTTGGAAGCCTTGTCTACATAGGCTTATGAAGCATATTGGTACAACTGAAAATATTGCGGTTCGACACAATCTGACCCATAGGCAGAAAAAATACCAATATTATAATTTCAATATTTAATTACTCCTGGTGGTAACTATTTTATATTTTTATACTTTATCCAAAGTAGTCAACCTTTAGGATGATCTACGGATACTTATGAGTAAAGCTAGTGTAAAGTTAACTTAAAAAAGCTAAATAAAAGTTCTGATAATTTACGGTTTTTTTAATAGGGCGGTATAAAGTAGAGTTTTAATAGTAAGTTCACGATTAATCACTTAGTTAAATTTAAGACTTAATACATAGATAAAAAATATTTAAATTACAGGAGGTAATGGGTGCTCAAAAATATCACAAAATTTATTCAATCCCGTCGTTTTGCAATTCCTATCTTAGGTTTAGTCCTAACTATTGGTGCTTCTGCTCAACGTATTCAACCAGTTTTATCCAAACAAATTGCTCGACTACAAGCAGCATCTCTATCAGAAACTTTGGAAGAAGCTCCGAAAAGTACTTGGATTGAAAGTAATCCTGATGTTAGCTCCCAATCAATTTCTAAGGAAGTACGATTAAGAAGAGTGTTAGATACTTCGGCTGACTCAGATAATAGTACTGGTGTATCTCCTGGTAAGACTTACGTTTGGATGCAGGGACGTAATTCTTCTAGTCATGGAGATTTAGCGCAAGATAAGACAAGTACATCTACTTTTCAAGTTAGGGTTCCTGAAGATAAATTTTCTGCTAGAGGAGCTATACCTGCTGGCAATTTTCCTAATGGTGACGGTGTGTTTCTCTATGGAAATTCACAAAAAGCTGGAGAATTAGGTAAAGGATATATCGTTTTTGAAAAACAAGCTGATAAAGTAATTGGTGCGATGTATATGCCTGCTTCCGAATTTAATTGCTTTCAAGGAAGTCTTGATAGGTCGGGAGAAATTGCGATGACAGTTAAAGGTTATGCTGGTGATGTTAGTCCACCTCAAGTAGCTGCAAGAAGTAGGCTAGTTATACCAGGTGATTCGGAGTTTACTAACTATGCTTACTCCGTTACGTTAAAAGATTTTTATCAGCTTGATAATGTTGGAAAAAACGACCGACGTGTTTTGAAAATCTGTAAAGCTAGTTTTTAATAGTTTTGATAGTTGTTAGTTGTTAGTTGATGAATAGTAACCAGTAACTCAAAGGGATGATTCCTATATTTTCCCTAACTTCTAATTTCTAGACTATAAATTCTAACTTCTAAATCGTTTAATACTCTATTCCTGGCTGCGCTTTTATAGCTTGGTCGCGAAAAGGATGTTTAATTAAGCTCATTTCGGTCACTAAATCGGCTCGCTCAATTAATGACTGAGGTGCTCCTCTTCCTGTAAGTATTATATGATTTCTTTCTGGTTTTTCTTCTAATCCACCTAAAACTTCTTCAACTCTTAAATAACCAAGTTTGATAGCTATATTGATTTCATCCAAAAGTACTAACTTATACTCAGGGTTGCGAATATATTCTAACGCTTTATTCCAAGCTGCTTGGGCTTTTTCGATATCGCGATCGCGGTCTTGAGTTTCCCATGAAAACCCCTCACCCATTGCATGAAATTCAAGCTGACCGTTATCTTTCCAAACACTAAAAGCTTTTTTCTCAGAAGGTTCCCAAGCACCTTTGATAAACTGAATAATTGCTACTTTATACCCGTGTCCGAGAGAACGCAATACCATTCCCAAGGATGCGGTGGTTTTTCCTTTTCCGTTGCCAGTATTGACGACAATTAAACCTTTTTCGAGAGAAGCATCTGCTATTCTTTGGTCTTGCACTTCCTTACGTCGCTGCATTTTCTTGCGATACTGCTCTTTGGTCAGAGTTTTATTTTCTGCAACGCTAACCTCAGATGTGGTTTCGTAAGACTGATTCTCTTTCATAATACCCTGTATTTCTAATATGGAGTTCTAACACCTTTTTGTCTGGACAATTATTTAGGTAAAAGAACTTATCTTTAACAATTATTATATGGTTTTTCGGCACTTGGTACGCGTATTAAATAGTTGTAAACAGGGAATAGGGATTAGAAA
>CAKZYM010000650.1 GCA_937884685.1 uncultured Calothrix sp. | reverse complement strand
TGAAAGGTGAAGCCTGTGATGAAGAGACCTTGCTTCCCTTAATTATGAATGATGGATTCGCGCTAATCGAATTTTATTTTACTAAGCTTCAACTCAGTTATTTGTTTGGCGAATATGAACTAGCTCAGGAATACGTAGCCCAAGTAGACCGCTACGCTTCTGGTGGTCGGTCGTTCGTTATTTCCCGGCAGTGCAATTTTTACAAGTCTCTAGTCAACTTTGCTATCTTTTCGGAGGTCAATCAAGATACACAAACACAACTTCTAAATCTAGTTATAGATAACCAAGAAAAAATGCAGCTATGGGCAAAACATTGCCCAATGAATGTTTTACAGCAATATTATTTAGTAGAAGCGGAAAAATGCCGAGTTTTAGCTCAGAATTATCAAGCAGGGGATTTTTACGACCGCGCCATAGCCTATGCCAAGGAAAATCTCTACATCCAAGAAGAAGCCTTAGCCAACGAACTTGCGGGCAAATTCTATTTCAACTGGGGCAAAGAAATAATTGCGAGCGGCTATATGCAGGAAGCTTATTACTGCTATGCCCGTTGGGGAGCTAAAGCTAAAACAGATGACTTAGAAAAACGCTATCCCCAACTATTGAAGCCCATTCTATTACAAAGACGAGCTATCCTTAACCCTTGGGAAACTATAGGAAATATAACTTTTGCTCAGACAATTGCATCTACTCA
The DNA here is from genome assembly GCA_937884685.1 of uncultured Calothrix sp. GTDB lineage: Bacteria > Cyanobacteriota > Cyanobacteriia > Cyanobacteriales > Nostocaceae > Rivularia. Next base: position 5,598 of record CAKZYM010000650.1, on the reverse strand, counting down.
CACTTCTGCCACTAGCAGCCGCGCTATTTCCGATGCTCTCGATTTTAGTTCCCTTCTTAAAGCCGCTCAAACTATTTCTAGTAGCATTGAATTAGATCAACTCCTTACAAGTCTTACCAAAATTATTCTGGAAAACTCCGGTGCTAAAAAATCTGCATTAGTTCTTCCTGAAAATGCAATTTGGCAAGTTAAAGCAATTACCTCGATTAATCAAGAAAATTCACCATTTTCAACACAAACCATCCTTGACTCACAATCAATAGATACTTGCGAAGATATTCCCAGAAAAATTATTAACTATGTTAAAAATACCCAAGAAACCATTGTTATAGATAATTGCCAAACAGATATTCCTGGAGTAATTGGGGAATATATGCTCGAACATCAACCCCAAAGTATTTTATGCATGCCAATTACCAATCAAGGGCATTTAGTAGCAATTCTTTACTTAGAAAATAAACTTACAAGCGGCGTATTTACTCAAGAGCGCCTACAAGTTATCAACTTACTTTCTTCACAAGCAGCAATCTCCCTAGAAAATGCAAGGCTCTATCAAAAAGACCAACAAGCATAAGAAGATTTACAACAAGCACAATTAAAAATCGTTCAAAGCGAAAAAATGTCTGCCCTAGGTAATTTAGTTGCTGGTGTGGCACATGAAATGAATAATCCTTTGGGTTTCATTTCTGCGACTCTCGAACAGACCAAACCCACTCTTGCTGATATTGTAGAACACCTGGCTTTATATCAAGAAAATGTCTCAGAACCTGGTGAGAAAATTATTGAACACGCAGAAGAAATCGATTTAGACTATAGCATAGAAGATTTACCTAAGATGGTAGATTCAATGGTGATGGCTTGCGATAGATTAAAAAATATTAGTACAAGTTTGAGAACTTTCTCTCGTGCGGATAAAGATTACAAAGTAAAATTTAATATTCATGATGGGCTAGATAGTACAATTTTAATTCTCAAACATCGCCTCAAAGCTAATGAAAAGCGTCCAGAAATTGAAGTTATTACAGATTATGGGGATATATCACAAATAGAGTGTTTTCCCGGTCAATTAAATCAGGTATTTATGAATATTTTGGCAAATGCCATTGATGCTTTAGATGAGTCTAATTATGGGCGTAATTTCGAGGAAATTAAAATAAATCCCAATAAAATCATCATCAAAACTTTAACTGAAAATGAACAAGTCAAAATATCAATTGCTGATAATGGTAAAGGAATGAGTCAAGAGTTGAAAACACGAATTTTTGACCATTTATTTACTACTAAAGGGGTTGGGAAAGGTACTGGTTTGGGATTAGCGATTGCGAAACAAATTGTCGAAGAAAAGCATGAAGGTTGCTTAGAAGTAGAGTCTGAGTTGGGAAAAGGTACGTCTTTTTATATCAAATTGCCAATAATCAGTTAAACAACCTCATTGACATAAAAATCAAAAAATCAGGAGTCAAATAAATGTTGGATTGTATTGTAATAGGAGCTGGTCCAGGAGGTCTAGTTACCACTAAAGAATTACTTGAACAAGGACTCAGCGAAGTCGTTTGTTTAGAGCAAGCAGAAAGTATCGGAGGTGTTTTTGCTAATACCTATGACAATTTAGTGCTAACTTCTTCTTGCACTTATAGTATGTTTTCTGACTTTTGGATGGGTGATGGAAACCAACACAAATTTTGGACGAAGAACGAAGCCCTTGACTATTGGAAAAGATATGCCAAACATTTTGGCGTTTTAGGGAAAATTCGGTTTAATTCCAAAGTTGTTGCGGTGACCGAGCAAGGTCATCAAGTGTGGGAAGTTCAACTAACCTCTGGAGAGCCTTTGCGCTCAAAGCGAATTGCATTGGCGATTGGCAACAACAGTATTCCTAATTATCCCCAATGGAAAGATTCATTAACTGAGGTGGAGTTTTCTCATTCCCAAGAATATCGCAATGCCAGTAACTTTGTAGGTAAAAATGTATTAGTAGTAGGCGGAGGTGAGTCAGCTTCAGACGTAGCCCTGGAGATATCTGGGGTTGCTAAAAATTGCTGGGTTAGCCTTCGCAATTCCACCGGGTTTGTAGTACCTCGCAAAAGAGGCGAATATGCTAATGACATCAGTACCAATAGAGGTATATACGGATTACCAAGAGAATATGGTCATACTTTGAGTAAAATTATCTCTCGACAGTGGTCGAGCTACAAAGATCCAGTTGATAAAGCAGCAGTTGAGCTAAACCAGAAGGTCAAATCTCGAAATGGACTTTGGGGAACTTATGGAACTAAAACTTATTCCTTACCAAAGGCAATTGTTTATGGTGGGTGTAAAGTCGTCGGTGAAATAATCGGAGTAGAAAATGGGGGCAGAACCCTAATGGCTGCCGATGGAGAAACCCTACATTCGGTAGATGCGGTAGTTTTTTGTACTGGCTACCAAAACTATGTACCTTTCCTTCCCGACCAACTCAAGAAAATTGACCCTCGAAGTCTTTATAAACATATGTTCCATTCCCAGTATCGAGACAAGATAGCCTGGATTGGCTTGGCACGTCCGGGGTTTGGTAGTCAGTTTCCAATAATGGAAATGCAAGCCCGATTGTTTAGCTTAATCTGTAGTGGGGAAAAAACTCTTCCTGGTGCTGTAGCAATGGAAAAAGCGGCATCTGTGGATAAACAGAAGTATTTACAACAGTTTGAACATAATGCCCATCGCATCCGCAGCTTGGTTGATTATCATATTTATATGGATGAACTAGCCGACTTAATTGGCTGCAAACCTCCGCTGTGGAAATACTTTTTCTTACACCCTCGTCTCTGGTTACGTCTGATATATGGTGCGACTCAGGCAACTCAGTTTCGTTTGCGAGGTCCGGGGGAAAAGGAAACTTGGGCTAAAGAAGCAATCGCTAAATTACCAGTTGCTCAATTTAATTATTTTTGTCTAGCTGGTCTAAGAGGTCGTGCCATCTATAGTTTCAAGGCTATCGTTAAGAAAATAAGACCAGTTCGAGAGCTACGCGATTTTGCGATTAGAAGTGCTATCGCCAAAATTCAATCTGCATATCTAAAATATTTAAGAAATTGACGGCAAAAAAAATTTTGCTATTTATATTTTTGGGGAGAATATTGTGTAAATATACTGGATTGATGCATAAAGATTCACTAAAAGTATATGAAAAGAACGATGCAAATTCAATAATTTTCTCAATTGCCAAAATATATTCAGATAAGGCAATATAGAAGCATCATCATATATAAATTTGGTTCTAAAAGAGGGTTTAGCTATGATAAATTAATCAGATAAATAGGCTGTAAAAATTGATGTAGCAAGATTTTGACCATACATAATTTAAACTTTGATAATAATAAAAATACGCTTTTACCTGATTTTTTTGCTGCACAATAATTCAAGCTGATATTAGTTATTAATTTTATATAACTACTCTGAAAGAGAATTGAGCGAGAACTTTCAAACAAAAAATAATGAGGTCTAATATGTTAACTTTACAATCGATAGAAAATGTTGAAGATGTACTATCATCAGTAGAAAATATTGAGAGTAAACTGTCGTCGATAGAAGACATTGAGAATGCACTACAGTTAAAATTTTATCAGCAAGTAACTGAGCCAGGAATAAAGAATCCAGTCAAGTTTTTGCAAAGATGGTCATACCTTTCTACCCAAGTTACACGAATTGCTGGAGCTGCATTGAGTCGCGCACATATCGCAGAGATTCAATACTTACTGGCAGAAATTGCTTACAGCGAGTGTGGTCTTGGAAATAGAGACGAAATTCACAGTAAATTAATGATTGAGTTAATTAATAAATCTCCTTATGCTGATGCCATTACTCAAAGATTAGATACATACTTTTTAGATTTATTTGAAGAAACAATTCTCGAATTATCCCAGACGAGCCAAGAAGAAGCAGTTGGATTTATTGTTTCCCTAGAAGCTCCTGCTTATCAAATTCTTAAATTGCTAAAACAAACTTCCATAGCTGTTGGTATTCCTGAGATGGAATTCTTGAACTCTAAGTATTTTGTGATTCATGATGCTATAGAAAAAGAACACCAACAATCATGTAATGAATCAATGCAAGTTATTGTAGATAATGGATTAGAATTAAGTAAAATTTACAAGGGCGGTGAAAAAGGAATTAAGTTTCTTGTTGAATTCCTTGGATGCTGATTTCTCAGATGGATTTCTTAAGCTATGATTCATGACACTTGATTTTTGGGCAAAGACAAACGGTACTTGGATTAATGCCATCAGTGTTATTTTGTGTACGACGTGCGGTATATTCTTGAAACACCGCCTTCCCTTGAGAATGCAGCGCATCATCACCCAAGGAGTGGCGTTGATTACCCTATTCATCGGCTTTCAAATGGCTACTAGCCTGTCACAAGTCCAAAACAGTCGAGTTGATGGGGTAGTATTAGGACTACTCTCCATCATCATCGGCGGACTTTTAGGTGAAAGTTCGCAATTAGAAGACAGACTTCATAGCGTGGGAGAGTTTCTTAAAGTACGCTTTCAAAAAAGTGGCTGTTTCACAGAGGGGTTTGTTGCTGGTAGTTTGCTATTTTGTGTGGGACCAATGGCTTTAATAGGCAGTCTCAACAATGGTTTAACCGGTGACGATACTCTGCTGATATTGAAAGCGACAATGGATGGTATAACTTCTATAGCTCTTGGTAGCAGCTTTGGTATCGGAGTCGGATTTTCATCTTTAGTAATTCTGGTTTACCAAGGTGGTGTCTCCCTCTTAGCTGGATTTTTTGTTCAATCTTTACCAGATCCAACTCACGCCCCCTACTTATTAATGATTACCGGTGTCGGTGGTTTAATAGTTTTAGGTCTGGGATTGAGCTTACTAGAAGTTTCTCAGGTAAGAGTAGCTTCATTTTTGCCTGCCTTGCTCGTAGCACCACTTCTCTATTTTTTGTGGCAGTAGCAAAGTAATCTTATTGACCGAAAATAAAGGGATTCAAGCCCCGTCCTTGTAGGGCGGCTTTCTACAATAATTGTGATATTGTTTAGATACAGGACAATTAATAGTTAATAATCGGTAGAAGCAAGATATCGTTATCGCATCTACCCAAAGGAAGAACAAAAATTTGCGTTAAGCAAGTTGTTCGGTTGCGTTCGGGTAGTATGGAACGATGCTTTGCGATACTGTATTGAAAAATATAAGTCTGGACATAGCAAACCAAAAAATGCACAGCTACAAAAGCAATTTATAACGAGCGCAAGGAATAATTATGATAGAGCTTGGTTAAAAGATGTATCAAATATTCCTTTGCAACAATCATTAAATGATTTAGAAAAAGCCTTTCATCGCACCAAGAAAGAATTTGAAATTTTACCTAAGCGTTGGATAGTAGAAAGAACATTCGTTTGGCTTAATCATTAGAGTTGTCTTAGTAAAGATTACGAACGTCTTATTGAGATGAGTGAAGCTTCTATATATGCTATTATAATTTGCCGTGATGCTGCGTCGTTTAGTGACCTAAAGATTTACTTTATAAATGGTCTCTCAGATAAACCCGATTTCTAGTCGTGAAAGCATGATTTTCTCGTTGTGGAATTAGAAAGAAACCGGGTT
>CAKZYM010000649.1 GCA_937884685.1 uncultured Calothrix sp. | reverse complement strand
TTCGTGGAGCAATATTCATTATTGCTGCGGAGTTGATGTTAACAATGAATGGAGTAATCATTCGGTTAGCATCAAATGGTTTACCAAATGAAATGATTGTTTTCTTTAGAAATGCTTTTGGTTTATTAACGTTGATGCCGATTTTTGCTCGCGAAGGTACCGCTATTATACATACTGAAAAGCTGCATTTACATTTAGTACGGGGGATTTGCGGTGTAACAGCTATGTATTCTTTATTTTTCGTTTTGAGTAATCTCGAATTAGCGAATGCGATGTTGCTTAAATCAACTATTCCAATATTTATTCCTTTGGTTGCTTTTACCTGGTTGAAAGAAAGAATTTCAGTTGTAGCTCGTCTAGCAATCGCTATCGGTTTTTGTGGTGTATTCTTGATTTTGGAGCCAGGTACTGATTTTGATTGGATAATGCTAGTGGGTTTATTTAGCAGTGCTGTAGCTTCAGTTTCTATGGTAACTATACGTAAATTATCAGCTACGGAACCAGCAGTACGTACAGTTTTATATTTCGCTATTATTGCTACTTTAGTTTCAATAATACCTTTAACTTGGGCTTGGAAAACTCCTACCTCTGGAGAATGGTTGCTGTTAATAGGTGTAGGTATTAGCAGTACCATAGTTCAATTACTCACAACTCGCGGTTATGCATCTGCTCCTGCTTCTCAAGTAGGAATTTTTTCTTATTCTTCAGTTATATTCGGTGCTGTAATTGGCTGGTTATTCTGGAAAGAATTGCTCGATATTAACTCATTCATTGGAGCTATTTTTATCACTGCTGCTGGTTTTTTAACTCTTCGTAGTCGGGAGAAAACGGTATCGGTGAAGTGAGTGAGGTAATAGGTAATAGGTAATAGGTAATAGGTAATAGGTAATAGGTAATAGGTAATAGTTAATAGGTAATAGGTAATAAGGAATAATAAGTGAATATCCCACTTTTAAACATATTTAGTTGTGCGTTAACGCAGTACAAAATTAAAAATGTAAGATGCTCTCAATCATAAAAATTTAATCAAAAATTATTTCGCTATGATGCTTTTAAGAAAAGTTTTTAGGTGAGTTAAATAACTACCAACTACTAACTACCAATTCTGTATGAGGATGCGCTTAATCCCCTCACTCTGGCTATGGTGGGGCTACTTAAACAAAGCCTACCTGCGTAGGCTAAATTAGGCGCATCTTTATAAAAAAATAGTACAATTACCAATTACCAACTACCTACTCCCTATTTCCTACTCCCTATTTCCTACTCCCTATTCCCTATTTTCGCTACTTTTCAATATATGATTTAATTTCATTTTCTAACTGATTGCTAATAATTTCTTTTCCAATGCTGGGATTATCTAAGTTGACTCTGATATAACTTTTAGTATCAAACTTTTTATCGTTATCTGTATCTTTGGTTATTTCGAGAAAAATTGCACCAGTACTTTGTACAATTTTCCAACTATTCAATTGAGTGTTATCGGGAGTAATTTTCTGTAAGTTTTTTCCTGATAAGTCGGAAAGATATCCGATTGTAGCATCTTGATAATTTAATTTATCATCGCCGTTAGTATCTTTATCGATGATTCTATATAACCAAAATCTTTTTGTTGGTTGTCCGATTGATTTTTTCTCTATTAAGTTAAATGATTTAATAATTGCTTTTCTATCTAATAGAACATTTTTTGCGGCATCTTTTTTTGAATAAAATATTAAATTATATATATTCATTCTATTTCTATAGGATTTAGAAAAAGAGCCACCCAAAAAACTTTCTCCTTGTTTTTCTCTTTGATTTATATCTGGAAAAATACTAACCGGAATCATTAAATAATCAGATTTTTCTTTAATAATCAAGTCGCCGTAAACAATTTTTGGCTGTGGAGTTTTCTGTGCATTTACTTGCGATTTTTGGCTATTTCTATTAACTCTAGCATTACAAGAAATAGTGATTGTAGCTAAAATAATGCTAGCAAATATTTTGATTACAGAGCTATAAAAATTCATGCAAAAATCCTAACAGAATACATGTATGCTCTATTTTATACACTGCTACGTAATAGTCAATATATTATCAGTTTTTAGCTGAGTCCAATATACTTGAAACCTCACTCCATACTCCAGCAACCCCTCTCCTTGACAAGGAGAGGGGAAGGGGTGAGGTTAACCTGTATTCTATCAAGCGTAAAAACCGCTATATTTCAGATTTAATATTTCGGATTGGATGATTCAAAATATAGAGTTGATAGATTGCTAAATTAACAGGTAACATCCTCATTGTTGAAAAATGTTTGGGAGGTTCCCTATTATTAACAAGACGGCTACTGATAATTAAACCGTCTTGCTTAAAAACAATTTATTCTTAATCAAGAATTAAAATATGTCCCTCCGGGACACGCTACGCTAACAAAAATCAAATTTATTTCTTAAGCGCATTAATCCTCAACTTGTCCTTGACGACGAATATTAAGAATGTCGCTCATTTTTCTGATTTGGTTAAAGACTTGCTCTAATTGTTTTCTGTCAGATACTTCTATTCCCAAATCAATTAATGCTGGTTGATTGATTGCGGTTTTGACATTGGCATGAGAAACATTAATTCTTTGGTCGCTTAAGCGAGATAAAATATCTTTGAAAACTCCAACGCGGTCTAAAGCTTCGATTTGAACTTTGACGCTATAGCTTTGAGGACGACGCTTGCTTTCTTCGCTATTATTCCAGCTAACAGGTACTAATCTTTCGCAACCGGTGTTTTTCAGGTTTTGACATCCTTGACGGTGAATAGAAATTCCTCTACCGCGAGTTACTACACCGATGATTGGTTCTCCAGGAATGGGATTACAGCAACCCGCAACATAATACATCAACCCTTCGACACCAACTATCGGCGAATCGCTATTGCGGGATGTTGGAGCATTTGCTTCTCGCAATGCTTTTTGTGCGGAAGTAGGTAGATTGGAAAGAACTGCATTTAAATCTGTATCTATAGGTTGTTGTTCTTTAACAACTTCTCTCCACCGATTTAATACTAAGTTCAAGGTGATTTCACCATAACCCAAGGCCGCGAGCAAATCTTCAACGCTATGATAGTTACATTTATCTGCAACAGTTTGCATTGGTTCGGACTTGAGCAAGCTTTCAAAACCTGGCTTACCTAAATCTTTTTCTAATAATTCTCTACCTCTAGCAATATTTTCTTCTCTACGCGAACGCTTGTACCACTGCTTAATACGATTTTTCGCCGCTGAACTTGCGGCAAAATTCAACCAGTCTAAACTGGGATGGCTATTTTTCTGAGTAACAACTTCAACAATATCGCCATTATCTAACTTTGTACAAAGCGGTACCATTCGTCCGTTCACTTTAGCTCCAGCACAATGATTTCCCACTTCGGTATGAATTCTATAGGCGAAATCTACTGTGGTAGAATTCGGGCTTAAAGCAACTAAATCTCCTTTAGGCGTAAAAACATAAATATCGTCTTCAAATAAATTGTCTTTGATGCTTTCTAAATATTCTTGAGCATCCTTAAGGTCGTTTTGCCATTCAAGTAACTGTCGCAGCCAGGTAAATTTCTCATCGGCTGCGGTCATTTGAATATTATTAGAACCACCAGTTTCTTTATATATCCAATGAGCTGCTATGCCATATTCAGCAATGCGATGCATTTCTAAGGTGCGGATTTGCACTTCCATCGGACGACCCCAAGGTCCAATTACCCCAGTATGCAGCGATTGGTAGCGGTTTGGCTTGGGTAGTCCAATATAGTCTTTAAATCTACCAGGAATCGGACGAAAAGAATCATGAACTAATGCTAAAGCACGATAGCATTCTTCGTTGGTATTGACAATAATCCGTAGCGCTGCTAAATCGAAAATTTCGTGAAATTCTTTATTCTGGCGCTGCATCTTTTGATAGATACTATAAAGATGCTTCGGACGACCTGATAAATCTTTGCACTCAATTCCTGCTTGTTTCAAGCGAGAACGCAAAGTATCGGTTACGTTGGTCAGCCTTTCTTCTCTAGCTGCTCGTTTATCGATAACTAACTGCTGTATTTGACGGTAGGAGTCGGTTTCGAGATATTTAAAGGCTAAATCTTCCAATTCCCATTTTAAGTGCCAAATACCCAAACGATTGGCCAAGGGAGCAAATATTTCTCTAGTTTCTAAAGCTTTGGGACGACGCTTATGTTCCGGCATTGCTTGTAGCGTCCGCATATTATGCAAGCGGTCTGCTAATTTTACAACGATGACGCGAATATCCTGCGCCATAGCCAAAAACATTCTCCGAAAGTTCTCAGCTTGAGATTCTGTTTTACTTTTAAAATTAATTTTAGAAAGCTTTGTAACACCTTCAACTAAGCGTCTTACCTCTTCTCCAAACAGTTCTTCTATTTGGTCAATAGTAATTTCTGTATCTTCAACTACATCATGTAAAAATCCAGCTGCTATCATAACAGGACTGCCTCCCAAATCCCTGAGTATTCCGGCAACCGCTACGGGATGGCAGATGTATGGTTCTCCAGACTTACGCATCTGTCCTTCGTGGAGATTGTAAGCAAACTTAAAAGCGCGACTAATTAAATTTTTATCCTCATAGCTGTAGGCACTTTCCACATTACTCGCTTCTGTGGGATGCAAACAATCTTTCAACCATTCAGGAAGAGGGATATTAATTTCTGAATCCACAACTGTAGTGTTCATGTGCGAGTAAAGGGGCTTACTGTCTAAATTCGATGGACGACGCAAACGAAATTGCTGTCTATGCGATGCTGCTTTTGAAGAACAGGGTAGATTTGCTAGTTTAAATGGTTTATTCTCAACTAGCAATGTTTTTCTAATCGAATAGGTGTTCCGCATCATAATCGTTCAAAATTTTCAAAAAGTATAATTGCAAATCAAGCCTCAATACTTCATTTGAGGCGGCTGTGGGAAAACTAATTTTCAAAAATTAGATTATTCTATGAGATAAAATTCTTGACATCAATACTATCTCAATAAACATTCTTATGTGTGTCAACAAGCAGAAATATCGAGAGTTTAAAACCTTATTGCAGCAATTGCATGCCGATATCTCTTCCAATCTAACCAATGCTACCGAACTGCGCCAAGATATAGCATCTTTGCAGAGCTTTTTTCGTACCGATATTGTACCTTTGACTACTCAATATCCCACAGAGCAGTCTTATATGACCGAAATCAGCAAACAGTTACGGTTATTACAAATAGATATAATGTTTTTTCAAGGAGCGCGACAAGCTTCTACTATTAAAGACCGAATAGATGCTCTATGCGAACGTTTGACAACCCTGATTGGATACTGCGATGCCATTCTTAAGATGGATAAAGTAGCAGATGACGAATTCAAAAACTAAAAGAGAAATAATTAACTAACTAAAAAACCAAAAGTTACTTACTACACTTCATTTTATTCTTATAAAAGGAAAATATTGTAAAAATTTACTATTGGTCGCTATGTTTTTCAGCACTTCTACTTGTAGAGTGATGTTTAGCTTTCAAGACAATATTAGCATTCTTCCCTGATATTTTGGCAAATAGCTCGTCCTCATATAAAAGTATTCAATATAATGTCTAATGAATCGGTTGTCAATCGGTCATATAAGGGCGATTTAGAATCAAAGAATTAAGTTAAAAGCTATTTTTTGTTTTTTTTACAATCTGACAATTACAATGATTCATCTATTGAAGCGGGTACTGTATTTTTGGCTTTAATTCCACACATGTAACTGATAATACGCGTTAATTATTTACACAATCAAAATAGTGTAGGTAACAAGCTTACCAAGAGCGAATCTGGTAAGGTATAAAAAATTTGAATCAATCAAGGGAATAGGGAGTGGCAAGTAGTAAGTAGCAAGTAGTAAGTAGTAAGTTCGACAATTGGCTGAAGTCAGAGGATTTAAGAATTGAATTATCTTTTCCTTGTGAATGAGGAGGCTTAATACCATGCAGGGAGCTATAGATATTACTTGCTACTTACTACTTACTATTTGCTACTTTAGCTCCGAAGGAGTTTGGTAACTGAAAATAACTAAGAATAACTAATAGGATTGATAACTAATTATGAACGATGTTTTATTGTCGATTGAAAATCTCCGCGTGAATTACGCTAAAAGCAGCACCGAGGAAGATATTTGGGCTGTAGATGACGTTTCTTTTATCCTTCAACCCGGTGAAAGGATGGGATTGGTGGGAGAGTCTGGTTGCGGTAAATCCACTTTGGGACGTGCTGGGATGCGGTTGTTACCCCAGTCAACACGTATAGAAGGAAAAGTCATGTTTCAAGGACGCTCTGTGTTCGATATGACTGCCGAGCAGCTACGTAAATTTCGCGGGGAAGCAGTAGCATTAATCTTCCAAGACCCCATGACTCGTTTAGACCCATTAATGACTATTGGGAACCATTGTCTCGAAACTCTCAAAGCTCATTCACCCGAATTATCAAACAAGCAAGCGAAAGAAAAAGCTATTGCTACTCTACAAAAAGTAAACATTCCCCCCGAAAGATGGAGTCAATACCCCCACGAATTTAGCGGTGGAATGCGTCAGCGGGTAGCTATTGCTTTAGCTCTATTATTAAATCCTAAATTAATTGTTGCAGACGAACCCACAACCAGTTTAGACGTTACCGTTTCCGCTCAAATTCTCCAAGAATTAACCAGATTATGCGCCGAAGAAAACATGGGATTACTGTTGATATCTCACGACTTGGCAATGGTCGCGGAATATTGCGATCGCATTGGGGTAATGTACCAGGGAAAGATGGTAGAAACGGGTTTATCAAAAGAAGTCTTTCAAAATCCGCAGCACGAATACACCCGCTCGCTTTTGCAAGCAGCATTGCACATACAAACATTTTCTGACTCGGAGAACGCAGATACAGTTTACTCAGAAGTATCAACAAGTCTCAACGAGAACTCATCTAATGTCACACCATTGCTGGCAATCAAAGAATTAAAGCAGCATTATACCATTGAGCCAAACTTTATTGAAAGGATATTTAAAGGACAAGGACAAACAATCAAAGCAGTGGATGGGATCAACTTAGAACTTTATTCCAGAGAAATTCTCGGATTAGTTGGCGAATCCGGTTGTGGAAAAAGCACCTTATCGCGGACAATATTGCAATTAATTCGTCCTACCGACGGTAAAGTTGAATTTTTAGGTAAAGAATTAACCGGTTTGTCGCGTCAACAAGTCCGCTCCGAAAGACGACAAATGCAGATGATATTCCAAGACCCCCACGCTTGCTTAAATCCCACAATGACAGTAGGACAAAACATAAGCGACCCTTTAATTATCCATAACTTAGCCGATACAGGAACAGCAAAAGAACAAGTATTATGGATGCTCGATAAAGTTGGGTTAAATCCATCAGAAATGTACTATCAACGTTATCCCTCAGACTTATCTGGAGGACAACAGCAAAGAGTTGCAATTGCTCGTGCTTTGATAACCCGTCCTAAATTAGTAATTTGCGACGAACCAGTAAGTATGTTAGATGCAAGCGTACAGTCGCAAGTCTTAGACTTAATGCTGGAACTAAAAGAAGAATTTGAGTTGACCTACTTATTCATCACCCACGACTTATGGTTAGCTCGATTTTTATGCGACCGAATCGCTGTAATGAACGATGGTAAAATCGTGGAACTCGGAGCAACACAAGAAATTTTCTCCAACCCCCAACATCCTTACACAAAAACCTTACTTGCTGCTGCACCTTTATTGGCAAGAGCGTGAAGTAAGTTAGGAGTTAAGAGTTAGGAGTTAGGAATTAGGAGTTAGGAGTAGAAAGTAATGAATAATGAGTAATAATTTCATTACCAACTACCAATTACCAATTACCAATTACCAACTACCAATTACCAATTACCAACTACCAATTACCAATTACCAATTACCAATTACCCATTACCAAGAACGGGATAATTACTTGTACTAGCCCCATACAGTTCCAAAAATCTTCTGTAAAGCGACATACTTTCACATTTAGAAACTTTACCCATTTTGAGTAAGCTATCCCGATTTTTTTGTGCAAGACTTCGTAAATAAGGTAAATCCTCAAACAAAGTTAAGCAAGATGCAAAATGCAATAATAGCTGTAAAAATGGCTTAAACCATTCTAAATCGCTGTAAATATCAATGAAGAAATAATGCTCGTTTTCATTTAAAGGAACGGCATGAAACATCACGGTTATTCTTCTTTGATTGTAAACTGGAATACTTAATTCTACTGTGTAGGGATTGTGCAAAATTAAATCTACTTCTACAATCGGTTGTCTCCAAATTCGTAGAGGATTAAAAGGAGAATCCAGCATGGTTTGGAATTTAATCACTCCACCATTATCTGTTACCTGAAAATCGCTGATATTAACAACTTTTAGATTATTTAAACTAAAATGATGAATACTTTCTAAATGCTTCAAATTTAGTAGATGATAAATTTGGCAAATATAAGGAAAAGGTAGTATGTATTCTTGACTAATCATATACCTTTGTCTCAAATCTGACTTTAAACCAAGATTGTTGCACAAACTTCTTTGTAAAGCGAATAAATCTTGATTTTCTGATGAATTTTCAGGTCTTAAAAATAGCCAGCTTGCAAAAAATAAAGAAGCTGTAAATAACTGAAAAACCTCAATTACAGAGATATAACCATCGGCAAATGCAGCAAAACTTCTATCGCCAATACCGAATAACCAAGATGGAATACCAAACAGCCAAATACCACTTCTGAGCCTACCGATAATAAAAGCCATCTCTTGAGCTTTATTACTCTTTTTATTCTCAACTGATTCTGTTTTTATAATATTATCTTGCATAGGATATCACTATCATATTGGCACAGCGAAGATTGCCCACTCAACTACATATAGTTAGAGGACTTAGAGGACTTCCAAAGAGAGAATCAACTTTTACCGGCAGGAATTTATCCTGCTAAAGAAAAGGAAAGTATGATGCACCAATCAGATTATTAAAAAAACTGATATCTGTGTCCCTGCAAAAACACAAATATGGAAAAATAGCATCTAGATAGACCTTGGAATTAAATATTATTTTCCTTAATCTGCAAGCAGAAATATAGGGTCTCAGGATACATATATATATTTTAGTAAAAATATCTTGACTTTTACGACATTCTAACTATTTATGTCCAGAGTTTGACATGAAATAGATTATTAAAAATTTATATCAGTCTAGAGACAGTTATCAGTGAACAGTCAACAGTGAACAGTTATCAGTCATCAGTTTTCACTCCTTCACCATCAAGTGTTCCCGTAGGATAGGATGAAAATTTTTATTGTTTAGCAATTATCCACTGGGAAATGCAATTAACAGTCGGTGGACTAAAAGTCCTTATAGAACTAAAAATGAATCTTCTTGTTAACTGATAACTGATAACTGCTAACTGTTAACTGTTCACTGTTTAGATGTCTGCATCGCAAATTGCATTAATCCGGGGAAGAATTTGTAAGCAGCTGACATAATCGAACCAGAACCGACTACTACTTCATCTTTTTGATGTTTAACCGCATCCCAAACAGCGTTTGCGACATCTTCTGGTTTGCTTGCTGCTGGTGATTCCAAGAAACTAGCCATGGAATTACGTCGTTTTTCTGCTTCCTGTTCGCTACTTCCGCGAAACTGCGCTCTTTCCATAAAATTACTGTTAGTAGCGCTCGGATGTACTGCACCTACATGAATACCTTTTGGTTTTAATTCCAGTCGCAAAGTTTCTGTTAAACCTGTAATCGCGTACTTGCTGGCACAGTAAACGGTCATTTCTGGTAAAGGCAATTTACCACCGATAGAACCTACATTTATAATTGTTCCAGCACTGCGGACTAAAAAATGCGGTAAAAGTGCATGAATTGTGTGAATATATCCCCAGACATTCACATCCATTACCCGATGCCAATCATCCAAAGAAGTATTTTCAATTGGGCCGGTCATGCAAACCCCAGCATTGTTGATTAAAACATCAATGCTGCCAAAATATTCCAAAGCCTTTGATATCAAATTATTTACTTCTGCTTCCTGACTAACATCGCAGGTCACAGCCAGTACCTTGGTTCCGACTGCACGAACTTCCGCTGCTGTTGCTTCCAAAGTCTCCGCTTGTCGAGCTGTCAAGACTAAATCGTATCCCTTACGAGCAAATAAAAGTGCTGTTTCTTTACCGATTCCTTGAGAACCACCTGTAATAATAGCGCTAGGCATAACAAATACTATCGAATTTTCTGTATCATTTCTTAATATTGTCGTTCATAAATTGCAAATGATTATCCGTCATGCGAATGAAAATGATTTACCTGCGATAGTAGCGATATACAACGCTTCAATTCCTGGAAGAATGGCTACAGCAGACTTAGAACCAGTATCTGTAATGAGTCGTATCAACTGGTTTAAAAATCGTTCACCCGTCAAACATCCGCTTTGGGTAGTTGAAACTGGGGAAGTGATTGCTGGATGGTTGAGTTTTCAGCCTTTTTATGGCAGACCGGCTTATCATGCAACAGCCGAAGTGAGTATTTATATTGCGACAAAATATCATCGTCAGGGCTTGGGAGAAAGACTTTTAAAAGAAGCCATTCGTCAAAGTCCAAATTTAGGTCTGAAAACCTTGATTGGATTTATTTTCGGTCACAATGAAGCGAGTTTAAAACTGTTTGAAAAATTTGGTTTTGAACGTTGGGGAAATTTACCGGGAATCGCGGAGCTTGATAGCGTTGAAAGGGACTTAGTTATTTTGGGATTGAGAGTTGAATGATAAAAATGTTCAATTCAATATCTAAATTATAAAATCGTCTAGCTGGTACAAATAGTGGTAATCTATGAGGTCACGGCAGAAGAAAGCATTTATTTAAATTTATAAACACCATAAACATGGATAATCAACACACGATTTTAGTTTGCTCAAGTTGTGCTAGTACTTGGCAAGATGGAAAGCGCACGGGTATTAGTGGTGGTGAGAAACTATTGAAAGAATTAGAAGAAAAACATCAAGATTGGGCGCTATCCGAAGAATTTACTGTGAAATCGGTAGAATGCATGAGTGCTTGCAGTCATTCCTGTGCTGTAGCTTTTGCTGCATCGGGTAAAATGACATATTTATTTGGTAATTTAAACCATGATTCAGAAGCACTTCCCGAAACATCTTCCGCAGTGCTGGAATGTGCTAGCTTGTACTACGAAAAATCAGACGGTCAAATGGCTTGGTCGGAGCGTCCTAAAGCAATGAAAAAGGGTGTTTTGGCAAGAATTCCGAGTTTACAGTGAACAGTTAGGAGTTAGGAGTTAGGGGTTAGGAGTTAGGAGTTATTATTTTCCCTCCCTCTCTCACTCTCTCCCTCCCTCCTTCTTCCCCCTCTTCCCCCTCTTCCTCATCACTTTGTCTCCCCAATCCCCCCTCCCCGGCTACACTCTCCCTGTCTTCGCGGTTGCTGCTGCAAAGGCTGCTTTAATTAATTTAGAAAGCAATTCGGATGATATTGCAGAAAAATTATTATCGGTTTCTGTTGATTTACTTGATGAAAGTGCAGAAATTCCCATTGAACAGGTTGCTGTTTTAGATGGTAATACTGCTTTGGCTATTACTTTAAGCAACCCAGGTGATAATTTAGATTTAACTAGAAATACTCCGATTTGGGCTTTAGTTAAACTATCACCGCGACAAGAAGAAATATTAATTTTAGAAGCTGGGGAAGGTTTGGGTAAAACTACGACGGGGGAAGCTG
This sequence comes from uncultured Calothrix sp., assembly GCA_937884685.1. Lineage (GTDB taxonomy): Bacteria > Cyanobacteriota > Cyanobacteriia > Cyanobacteriales > Nostocaceae > Rivularia. Next base: position 3,970 of record CAKZYM010000649.1, on the reverse strand, counting down.
CGATTTATAGTTTTGCTCGTCGTTTGTTTGACAAGAATTTATTACCTTTAATTCCTGAAGATAAAACTGTAACTGTCAAAATAATTCTTCCTCAAGGAAGGGAGTTAGCTAAAAGGACTTCTAATGAAGCTTTTGGAATTTTGGAAGGTTTAGCTTTGTTGGGTACGAGCGGTATTTCTAAACCGCTTTCTGCTGCGGAACATTTAGATGAATTTCGCGGTATTTTGCGAGAGAAGGTAAAAAATCGTCGCGATTTAGTGTTTTGTATTGGTGCAAATGGTTACTCTGTTGCGGAGCGTTTATCTATTCCAGAATCGAGAATAGTTGCTACTGGTAATTGGTTGGGAGCTTTGCTGGTGGAAGCGGGATTGTATAAAGCTGAGTCGGTATTGTTGTTGGGTTATCAAGGAAAGTTAATTAAATTAGCGGGAGGAATTTTCAATACTTCGAGTCATATTGCTGATGGGAAGTTGGAAATTATTGCTGCTAGTGTGGTGGAAGTTGGGGGAGATATTGAAGCTGTTCGGGCTGTTTTGGGAGTGAAGACAGCGGATGAAGCGCATAAAAAGTTGATTGAATTGGGTTTCGCTGATGCGGTTTTTGGTAATTTGGCTGAAAAAATAAGTCGGAAAGCTCAAAGTTACGTGAAGAAGTATGCGGATGTGGAGATGAAGGTTGGGGTGGTTTTGTTTGATAGAAAAGGGGAGATTATTGTTAAGAGAATAGGGAATAGTAAAAAATATTGAAAATGTCCGTGGTGTTAAAATTTCATCCTGTTATTAGGATGACGGATGAGCAATTATTTGATTTTTGTCAGTTAAATCAAGATTTTCGCATCGAACGTAAAGCGAGTGGAGAAATTATTCTTGATTTCCCAACAGATTCTGAGAATAGTCAAAGAAATTTTGAACTAATTGGACAATTGGATATGTGGATTAAGCAAGACGGTAAGGGTGTGGGTTTTGGCTCAGTATATTAATAACGGTACAAAATTAGGATGGTTGATTGATAGAAAAGAGCGCAAGATTTATATTTACCGTTCAGATAATAAGATTAAAGAGTTAGATAATCCGTCAACTTTGAGTGGTGAAGATATTTTATCTGGTTTTGTGTTGGATTTGAGTAGTATTTGGTAAGTATTGATTCGCAATATCCAAAATCATATCTTTTTATAGAGTTGTTTAAATAATAGATTCTTTCTCGCGATATAAGACATTAATTAGTCATTAATGCAAATATATTAATTATGGATACTGCAAAAAAACTCGCGACTCTTAACCGAATTCGTAAATTCAGTCGGCTAATGGATACTGCTATCGGTATTCCCGGTATAAAGTTTCGCATCGGTTTAGACCCAATTCTTGGTTTAGTCCCTGGTGCTGGAGACATTATTAGTACGATAGTTTCTGGTTACATTATTTATCTCGCAACTCGTGTGGGTGTGTCGAGTGACAATCTCAAAAAAATGATATTTAATGTCGGTCTAGAATTTGTTGTCGGTACTGTTCCGTTGTTGGGTGATGTGTTTGATGCTTTTTATAAATCTAATATTCGCAACTTAGCGATTTTGGAAGAACATATTATCGCAACTGAACCAGAACTAGAAAAAGCTGATGCGGAGTTATCAGCAAAGGTATCCGCACCGTCAATTTAACTTTCAATTTAATAAATGGTTTTTGATTGAATTACTGCACGATTATTAATATTTTTACGATTTTGTAGAGACGCGATATAATGCCCTATTGGGCACACTTTGCGAACGCGTCTCTACATTATTTATGGGTGAAATAAATAATCTATTTTCGGTTTCCCGAACTGAATTATTACTATTAACCGAACATGAATATTAATCTAATTCCTAGTCTTTAACTGTGAAGCAATTTCATTAGGCTCTGCCTACATTATATAAACAAAGGCAGAGCCTTTGGAAATGCATTACAAGGTAGAACCTTGTAACGAGTTGATAACTGTTAACTGTTGACTGTTAACTGTAAAATGGTCGGTTTTCTTGATTTATATTGTGATGCAAACCGAATTTACACTACCTTTTATTTTCATTAATATAGAAACATCAAAGCAAACAACTAAGACACACAAATCAAACACAAATTGTTTTTTGGAGGCAAATTAAAATGACTTTAGTACGTTATAATCCTTGGCATGAAATGAACGCTTTGCAAAGAAGCTTCAATCGTTTATTTGACGATATGCTTGATAAAGATAATTCTAATTTTGGAAACTTTTCTAAGGTTCCTGCGGCTGAATTATCGGAAACCGATGATGCTGTAAACTTGAAGTTAGAAGTTCCAGGTATGAATGCAAAAGACTTGGATATTCAAGTTACCGAAAAAGCGGTTTCTATTAAAGGAGAGCGTAAGGAAGAAAGTACTACCGAGGAAAACGGTAATAAAAGAAGTGAGTTCCGTTACGGTAAGTTTGAGCGAGTAATTCCTTTACCAACACGAATTCAGAATACCGATGTCAAGGCTGATTATAAAGATGGTATTTTGAATTTACATTTACCCAAAGCTCAAGAAGAAAAGAATAAAGTCGTAAAAGTTAACCTTGAGTAAATCGACGCATAATGTAAGCATGGTAACAGATAATTTTGGATAGTTGAATTTACCAGCCCGGTTGTGTAAAAGCAATCGGGATTTTTTTGTTCTGTAAATTATTGTAATAGTGAAAAATTAAAAAATATAATTTGATTTGTAATTTATAGCGCTTTTCATTTGGATGCAATACACCTTGATTAACCTCACCCCATCCCCTCTCCTTATTAAGGAGAGGGGTGTATTCTATTCAACTGAAAACTGATATATAACTTTTATACTTGTTTTTATCAATAAGTCTGTTTAACATGCAATTAATTTTTAAAATTTTAATAGGAATTAGTAAATATGCTATCCAAGGTTATAATCTGTTTAAGTTGTCTAATTCTTTCTTTCCTTCTTACTTCTTGCCAAATTAGTAGTAATTTTACGAGAAAAGACTGTCAAACTGATATCGGATATAATGCTTATTTAGAGGGATTTTATATAGTCAATAGCGCTTTAAGAATAAAGCCATTGCATTTAAATAATTTACATGATTATTGTTATATACAAGGTTATATAGATGCTTCATAAATAGAAATTGGTGAAATTATTAATTTTGGGTGGAACTCAAGAAGCTAGGGAATTAGCTGAAAAAGCGATTAATTTACCTAATATAGAATTAAAAGTCTCTTTGGCAGGTCGTACTAATAAAACTGTAATATCTCAACAAACCCGTGTTGGTGGTTTTGGTGGTATTACAGGATTAATAAAATATTTAGAAGCAGAAAATATTGATTTAGTCGTTGATGCAACACATCCTTTTGCAGCCAAAATATCTTATCATGCAGCGATTGCGGCAGAAAAGTTAGGATTACCGCGATTAATGTTGGTTCGTTCGGAATGGAAATCTGTAACTGGTGATAAATGGGTAGAAGTGGAGAATACACAAGCAGCGGTAGATATTTTACCTAATATTTCAAAGCGAGTATTTTTAACGATTGGAAGACAAGAAGTTACTGCTTTTAATCAAATTGAAAATATTTGGTTTTTGATGCGAATGGTTGAGAAACCTTCAGAGGATAATATATTACCAAAAGGTTTGCTTTTATTGGAGCGAGGTCCATTTAGTCGGGATTCAGAAAAGCAGTTATTGCAGAAGCATAATATTGATACTATCGTTAGTAAAAATAGCGGTGGTAATGCAACTTATGCAAAAATTGTTGCTGCACGAGAATTGGGAATTAAAGTAGTGATGGTAAAACGTCCAATGCTTCCGGAAGGGGAAAGAGTGGAGGATGTTGAAGGTGCTTTGGAATGGGTTGAAAGAGTTAGGAGTTAGGAGTTAGGAGTTAAGAGTTAATAGTTGATTCTTTTTCATATAATACTATTGTGAGATTTTCATTTTTTAGTTCTTCGACAATGATTGATTCAAT
>CAKZYM010000648.1 GCA_937884685.1 uncultured Calothrix sp. | reverse complement strand
TGAAAGAATATAGATAGCTATAATTTTAATTTTTGCTATTACTCATTACTCATGTCAATAATTACCATTATTCCTGCCCGTGGCGGTTCAAAAGGTGTCCCCCGCAAGAATGTACGCTCTTTAGGAGACAAACCCTTAATTGCTCATTCTATTTTAGATGCCAAAGAAGCCAACCTTGTAGATAAAGTATATGTTTCTACCGACGACCCAGAAATTGCTGAAGTTTCTAGCAAATATGGAGCCGAAATAATCAGCCGTCCCTCGCAAATTGCTGGTGATACTGCATCTTCAGAAACTGCTTTAATACATGGGCTGTCTGAAATAGAACAAAAAGGCATTTCTCCAGAACTAATTATATTTTTACAATGCACTTCTCCAATCAGAAGTGGCGAAGATATTGACCGCGCTATTGAAAAACTTCAGGCAGAAAAAGCCGATTCATTATTATCAGTAACTTTATCCCACAGATTTCTTTGGGAAGAAGTCGATGGAACAGCCAAGTCAATTAACTATGACTATCGCCATCGTCCCCGTCGTCAAGATATGAACCCACAATATGTTGAAAATGGTTCTATTTATATTTTTAAACCTTGGGTTCTTAAGGAATTTGGAAATCGTTTAGGTGGAAAGATTTCTCTGTTCCCAATGATGGAAGCAGCAAGTTGGGACATTGACTCAGTTCTTGATTTTGAAGTAGCAGAATTTCTCGTAAATAAACAGGTTGTATCAAATGCTTATTGATAGAAACATCGCTAAATATATTGTCTTTGCCGAGGATAGTGTCCTCAACGCACTTCAAAAAATTAGTGACAATAAAAGTCGAATTATTTTCTCCGTTACTGAATCTGGAGTTATCGAAGGTATAATGACTGACGGCGATTTTCGCCGTTGGTTAACCAATCAAAACACTATCGATTTAAACCAGTCGGTTTGTAAGATATCGAATAAGACCTTTAAATCAGCTTTCTTTGAAGACGAGCCAGGAAAGATACAGTCTTATTTTTCTTCTGAAATTGAATTTATTCCTCTACTAGATAAAAATCGTCATTTAGTTGCGATCGCCAGAAAAAGACCTGATGGTTTTCAAATTGGCAAATTTAAGATAGATGCAGAATCGCCCAGTTTCATAATTGCAGAAATTGGTAATAACCACAACGGTAGTCTGGAGTTAGCTAAGAAATTAATTGACTTGGCTGTAGAAACTGGAGTAGATTGCGCTAAGTTCCAGTTGCGGAGTATGAAATCTCTGTATCGTAATGCTGGGAATGCTAATGATGCTAGTGAAGATTTAGGTTCCCAGTACACTTTAGATTTGCTTTCCCGCTTCCAACTGAGTCCAGAGGAAATGCTGGCTGCTTTTGATTACTGCAAACAGCGAGATATCTTACCACTGTGTACTCCCTGGGATTTGGACAGTTTAGTACTTCTTGAAGAGTACGGGATGCAAGCCTATAAGGTAGCTTCTGCTGATTTGACAAACCACGAGCTATTAACTGCTTTAGCTAAAACTGGGAAGCCATTAATTTGTTCGACTGGGATGTCAACGGAAACAGAAATATCTGAAGCTGTAAGTCTGTTGCAGCGTTTGGGAGCTATGTATGTATTACTCCACTGTAATTCAACCTATCCCGCTCCATTCAAAGACGTAAATCTCAATTATTTAGAGCGTCTTAAAGAAATTGGCGATTGTCCTGTCGGTTATTCCGGACATGAAAGGGATATTAATGTAGCGATTGCCGCAGTTGCCAAAGGTGCTAAGGTAATTGAGAAACACTTTACCCTTGACAAGTCGATGGAAGGTAACGACCACAAGGTGAGTTTGCTTCCAGAAGAGTTTACAGCAATGGTAAGGGGTATTCGTCAAGTTGAAGAAGCTCTGGGAAGCGCAAGCGAGCGTAAACTGAGCCAGGGAGAACTCATGAATCGAGAAACTCTGGCTAAAAGTTTGACAATCAATTGCGACTTGGAACCAGGACAAGTAATTACAGCCGAGATGATTGAAATTAAAAGTCCCGGTAAAGGTTTGCAACCCAATCGCAAAGCTGATTTAATTGGCTTGAAAGCAAAAAGAACCTTCAAAGCAAGTGACTTTTTCTTTCCCAGCGACATAGAACAAGAACAGGTTCAAGCTCGTAATTATGACTTCAAGCATCCTTGGGGTGTCCCGGTTCGCTACCACGACTTTAAGAAAATTTTAGCCAAAACCAATCCCGACTTATTAGAATTTCACCTCAGCTACAAAGACTTAGAAGAAGATATTTATCAATACTTCGACCAAATATACGACTTGGATTTAGTAGTTCATAGTCCAGAACTGTTTGCGGGAGATCATGTATTAAACTTATGTTCCGAAGATGAAGAATATCGTCAGCATTCTATCAAAGAAATGCAGCGAGTTATTAACATCACCCGCGCTTTAAAACCGTTCTTTAAGAAAGCTACTCGTCCTTGTATAGTTACCAATGTGGGTGGATTTACATTAGACGCACCTTTACCTTTATTAAAGCGCAATCAACTATACAAATTGCTGCTTAATAGCTTATTAGCACTTGATGCAGAGGGTGTAGAAATTATTCCTCAAACCATGCCACCTTTTCCCTGGCATTTTGGCGGTCAACGTTATCATAACTTATTTGTAGACCCCCAAGATACGGCTGAATTTTGTCATCAAAACGGTTATCGAGTTTGTTTAGATATTTCCCATTCTAAGTTAGCCTGTAACCATCATAAATCGTCTTTCAAAGAGTTTGTTGAGCAAATTGGAGCGCTAACCGCTCATTTACATATTGCTGATTCAGAAGGTGTAGACGGTGAAGGTTTGCAAATTGGCGAAGGTGAGATTGATTTTCCAGCTTTAGCAGAATATTTGCAAAAAACTGCACCCAAAGCTTCATTTATTCCTGAGATTTGGCAGGGACATAAGAATGAAGGTGAGGGATTTTGGATTGCTTTAGAAAAGCTAGAAAATACTCTTTAATCTTTGTTTATAATTAGGAAAATTAAAAACTTATGACCTCTATAAAATCATTCAAATCTATTGCCTATTGGACTTTACCACCAGGCATTCAAAATACTCTACAAACGATATACAGAAATAAAATCAGAAGACAACACATAAACCCAGAATTAACTGAAATTGAATCTGCCGCGAGAAAAAACTCTATATTTAAAAATAAGCATAGTGGTGAACGTTGTTTCATCCTTGCAACTGGACCATCGATCAAAGAGCAAGACCTTAGTGTATTACAAGGGGAATTATGCATTGCTGTAAGTCATTTCTTCTTACATAAAGATATCAAAATTATTAATCCACAGTACCATATTCTTGCTCCTTATCATTCTCCATTCAACTTTAAAACTTTAGAAAAAGTATTTGATGGATTTAACGAATGTTATTCAGATGATACTATTTATTTATTTGGTCATCGCATCTATGACTACTCTATTTTCAATTTTCTCAAGAAATATCCCGAACGAAATAGAAAAAATGCATATTTTATTAATTATTCATCTAGTCAATCTTTAGATGAAAACAACTACAATGAACCTCAAAATTGGGATATATCTAAATCTCCTTTTGAAATTAGAACTGTAGTTTATATAGCAATTCAAGTTGCTTTATATATGGGGTGTAAGGAAATATATCTTATCGGTTGCGATCATGATTACTTAAATGATACAAATCGAATTACCAATCATCACTTTTATAAAGAAGAAGATGGGGTAAGTGATGCTGAACATTTAAGTTCTTTTACGACAGAACGTTGGTTTAAAGAGTATTATTTACGATGGAAACAATATCGACTCATGGGTGAGTATGCTAAATCTCAAGGTTGCCAAATATTTAATGCAACAAAAGGAGGCATGTTAGATGTTTTTCCAAGAGTCAAAATAACAGATATTGCTAAATAATAGTAATTGTGAAAAATTGGTATTACACAAACTAATTCTATTAAATCAATTATTTATGGAAACAATAAATTCAGTTAAGAACTGGACAAAAATTCTGATTAATAAGATACGTTATCCAACATGTCAGATTGAATTTGGCTCTCAAATAAAAAATGGTACAACTCTTGGTGATAATGCAATAATAAAGAGAAAAGCTTTTATAGTTAATTCTAAACTAGGTAATGGAGTAAAAGTACATGAAAATTGCACTATTTCTAATTCATGTTTAGAAAATAATATTACTATTTATAATTATTGTTCATTATCAAATGTCTTTCTGGGTAAATTTAGTTATATAGCCCAAAATTCTCAACTAAATTTGACTAAACTAGGAAAATTTTGCTCTATTGGTCCATATTTAATATGTGGCTATGGCGAACATCCTACTAATTTCATCAGCACAAATCCTATCTTTTTTTCAACTTATAAGCAGTGTGGAGTAACTTTTGCTAGCAAAAGTTACTTTCAGGAATTAAAAGAAATTACGATAGGTCATGATGTGTGGATTGGTGCGAGAGTGTTCATTAAAGATGGGATAAAAATTGGCAATGGAGCAGTTATTGCTGCTGGTGCAGTTGTTGTTAAAGATGTTCCTGATTATGCAATTGTTGGAGGTATCCCAGCCAAAATAATTCGCTTTCGTTTTTCTGAAGAAATTATTCAAGAACTTCTTAATATTCAATGGTGGAATTGGTCTGAAGAAAAATTACAAGCTGCACAAAAATTTTTTATTCAAAAAGATATGACTCATTTTATTGAATTGGCAAAAATTCAATACATAAATAAGTATGCGGGAAGCAAAGCTTTAATTATTATAGTCAATAATCTAAATGATTAATTATCATTTAGCGAATATTACAATTGAAATTCGTTAATGGTCAATTATTTATACAATATTTTTCCTTAAACTTGAACTAAAAATGATTAGCATTATCACCCCAGTCTACAACGGCGAAAAATTCATCGAGTCTTGCATCAAAGTGGTAATTGACCAAAACTGTCCAGATGTGGAACACATCATCATGGATGGTGGTTCTAAAGATAGAACAATAGATATTATCAAGCAATACGCAGAAAAATATCCTCACATTCGTTGGATCTCTGAAAAAGATAAAGGACAGTCAGATGCAATGAATAAGGGAATTGCAATGGCTAAAGGTGAAATTGTTGGCATCTTAAATGTTGATGATTTTTATGAGGCAAATGTATTAAATCGAGTTATAGAAAATTTTAAAAGTTTACCAGAGCCAAGCTTACTTGTTGGCAATTGTAATATTCTAGACGGGGAAGATAATTTCATAGAAATAAATAAACCTGAAAAATTAACATTGTTCGATTTAGTAATTGGAGTAAATATAAATCCTTTTCCATGTAATCCATCCGCATATTTTTACCATACTTCATTGCATAAAAATATTGGTTTGTATGAAATTGAAGACCACTATGCCATGGATTTAGATTTTCTGCTTAAAGCAGTTCAAGCCGCAAATGTTAAATATGTAGATGAATTATGGGGTAATCATCGGAGATTTGAAGGTACAAAAACATTTGATGATTTAGGAAATGGTACAGCATATCGCCGAGTTTCTAATTTATTGAAAAAGTACCGTAAAAAATTATCAATTATCCAAAGAATCAAAATCTTAATTATAAAGATAAAACTTAGAATTACAGACTACGTACAGCAATTTCACAAAAAGCAAGAAAATCATCAAGTAATTAATAATATTTGAATCTAAAAAAACAGCTTTAAATCAAGGCTGATTTATTAATTGTAATACTTACTATAAGTTATAAGTTTAATTAAACCATAAGTAAAAAGAATAATATGAGTAATACAATCAGCGTAGTCATACGCACAAAAAACGAGGCAAAAGACATAGGAAAGTGCCTGGAACTAATTAAAAATCAATCTGTTCAGCCTTTAGATATTATCTTAGTTGATTCTGGCTCTACTGATGGAACTCTAGAGATTGTAAAGCAATGGCAGGATGTAAAGATAATTGAAATGCCAGCTTCTGAATTTACATTTGGACGTTCGTTAAATATAGGTTTTGAAGCCGCAAAAGGTGATGTTATTGCTTCAATTAGCGCTCATGCTTTTCCCTGCGATGAATACTGGTTAGAAAATAATCTCAAGCATTTTGATAATCCTGATGTTGCGGGTGTTTACGGCAAACAAGTACCTCACCTTGATGCTTGGCCTCCCGTACAGCGAGAATATCTAAGCTTTTACGGAGAACAATTACGTACTCAAACCGACCCAGATAACTCAAGAGACCATATTTTTTCTAACGCTAATTCTGCGATTCGTCGTCATTGCTGGGAAAAACGTAAATTCGACGAACAGCTCACTGGTTCGGAAGATATGGAATGGGCATGGGCAATTCTTAAATTAGGCTACAAAATTATCTATGAACCAGCAGCAGGTGCATACCATTCGCATAATGAGCCTCTTAATAAAATTTTCAAACGAAGCTACAGAGAAGCTTTAGCCCTCAAGCAAATTTACAATAATGAAAGGAGTTTAGGTGATGTTTTGATGAGTTGGCTACGAATAACAAAAGCTGACATGAAGTTTATTCTTAAAAACAAGTTAGATTATCGCTGGCTTTTGCGGGTTCCTTTCTATCGTTTGGCTGCACAAAGTGGCGGTATGAAGCCTTACATCTCATTTAATTTATCAAAGCCAATAATATCACAGCAAAGCAAACCTAAATCGCAATCAAGTAACTCTCCTAATTAGTAATTAGAAATTAGTAAATTAATATATTTCGCTTTTTCAATTTAGTTGAGCAGCACATTAACTTATTTTATCTAATAGCGATGATGTCAACAGTATCTTTATCAAAAACAATAGAATATATTCCCGTAGTTTGTGCCGCTGACGATAATTACGCTATGCCATTGGCTGTAATGGCTAGTTCTGTCCTTGCAAATTTAGCAGAAGATAAAAAGTTACTGCTGTTTGTTATTGATGGAGGAATCAAAGAACATAATAAACGAAAGATTCTTAATTCTCTGGATGCAAATCGCTGCGATGTTAAATGGTTGAACCCACCAACCGATGAACTGCTTGCGAGGATGAAAATATCAGGTCATTTGTCAATTGTAACCTACTACAGACTTTTGCTTCCTGAACTAATATCATCTGAATTTGAAAAACTAATCTATTTAGATTGCGATTTAGTGGTAAATCGTGACTTAAACAAGCTATGGGAAATTGATTTAGAAAAGAATTATTTGCTAGCAGTTCCTGAAATTAGATTTCCTTACATGTCTCAAATATTGCCTAATTTTGATAAATTAGGTCTTCCTTCAGATTGTAAGTATTTTAATGCTGGGGTGTTACTAATTAATCTTGAAAAGTGGAGAACTGACCAGATTGGTTTAAAAGCAATTGAATATGTAGAACAGAATTTAGAACATATTCTCTTTCACGACCAGGATGCATTAAATGTAGTGCTTGCAGGTCAATGGGGAGAACTTGAGCCTAAGTGGAATCAAACCCCGTTCATTCATGATTATTCATCATGGAAAGATAGTCCTTTTGATGAAGAAGCTTTTAATGATGCTATTAATAAACCTTGTATCATTCACTTTGCTTCTAGGTTTAAACCTTGGAATACATATCAATATGGAGAGCAAGATAAAAAACTGTTTCATAAATATCTTGACATGACAGCATGGCGAGGGAAAAGATTTACCTTATGGATGGCAATTTATAAAAAACTGATGCGGATTATTCTCCGTAACAACAAAAGATAAAAGATAAAATATATTTTTTATCGCTGTAAAAACTATAAATAATAACCAGATAATTTAAGAATGGAATCTAAACCATTAGTCAGCATCCTAATCAACAACTATAATTACGCTCGCTTTGTCGGTCAAGCAATAGATAGTGCTTTGGGTCAAACCTATGAACATGTTGAGGTAATTGTGGTAGATGACGGTTCTACTGACAATTCTCGGGAGGTTATTAAAAGCTATGGTAATCAAATAATTTCAGTACTTAAGGAAAATAATGGACAAGCTTCAGCTATAAATACTGGTTTTGCAGCAAGTAAAGGAGACATTATTTGTTTACTTGATGCTGATGATATTTTCTTACCTGAAAAAACTGCGGTAATTGTTAACTTTTTTAATTTAAATCCAGATATTGATTGGGCTTTTAACGAATCTGCACCAATGGAATCTGATAATATCGTGAATGCAGATTTAAAAGCTACTTTTAAAGAAATTTATGATAATAATTTTGATAAATTAACGAAAAAAATTGATTTTAGAAATAAGCTTATAAACGGCGAACTACCGGACTTTACACCTTCCACTTCTAATTTATGCTTTTCTAGAAAACTTTCAGAAAAGATGTTTCCTTTACCTGAAGTCAAAGGTTTTTCTGGGCTTGCTATCTGTGACGCTTATCTCAAGTTAATAGCGGTTGGATTAGGAACTGGTTGTGCATCAAAAATAAATTTGGGTATTTTTAGGTTCCATCAAAATAATCTATATACAACACAAGATACTACTAATCAAAGAAAAATTTATGCTGAAATTTTTCTTGCCACGGCCTATTATATGCGAGTGAATTATCCCGATTTCTCAAAATTAAGTAAAAAAATATTTTCTAAGGCATTTGCAACTTATTTAAGGAATAAAGATAATGATGAAAATTCTGGTGAATTAATTGAGAAATATTTAAATTCTTTAAAAAAATCAGACAAATTAGAAGTTCGTTTAAAAACTATTTACTATTTCTTAAAATTAGGTTTTAAAGATTTAATATAATTATATTATATTCACAAATATACTTGTCTTATTTGTCTTAGAGTTTGTTGGATTTATCAGTGAGTAGAAAAGTCAATGAAGTTAGGCTATATAACTGCTTTTGATGCGATGTTTTATATTAGTAAATCCCTTAAAACCCAATCTATTCCCGTGGAATATATTGGACATATAAACGGTAAATTGTTTGAGCTAAATGCCGATATTAATGAATACTGTAATTATATTACTAATTTATTTGCTAAATATTTAGAATACGAAAAGTTGGCTATTTCTGCTTTTAATGAATATGAATATCGGCTTAATTGGACAGTATCCGGACGTACTGTCAAAAATTGGATAATGGAATGCGTAAATAATTAAGTATATATTTTTAACTTCAAAACAAGTATGTAAACATGAAATCTACTCTTAAAGTTAGCATTATTATTAATAACTATAATTACGAGCGTTTTTTGTCGGAAGCAATTGACAGCGCTATCAGTCAAAGTTATCAAAATACTGAAGTTATTGTTGTTGATGATTGTTCCACCGACAACTCTCGCGATGTTATAGCCTCTTACGGTGACAAAATTATTCCCGTTTACCATCAAGAAAATGGCAAACAAGCAGCAGCTTTTAATAGCGGATTTGAGAAGAGTAAAGGTGAAATAATCATCTTTTTAGATGCTGATGACTACCTTTTACCGAATGCTGTAGAAAAGATTGTTTCAGTTTGGAAACCCAATCTTGCCAAAGTACATTATTGTTTGACGGTAGTAGATAGCAACAGAAAATCTTTGGGATTTTCTTATCCCCAGGGTGGAAAACCTTTATCTAGTGGTGAAGTTTGGCGATTTATTCTGGAAAAAGGCGGTTATCAAAGTGTTGCGACTAGTGGTAATGCGCTCAACCGCAAAGCTTTAGAAGAAGTGTTTCCGATTTCCGACGAATACAAGCTGACTGCTGATGATTATCTTTCCATGCTGATTCCTTTTTATGGGGAAGTTGTTGCTATTAATCAACCCCTTGCAGCTTACCGTATTCATACCAGCAATCAGTGGGCTTTAGCTACAGTAACGGGCGACCGCTTTCATAGATTCGTGCGCCATGATTTGCAAAATTACCAGTTATTAGTACAAAAAGCAAATGAATTAGGCTATGAAATTCCAAAAGACTTGGAACAACGCTCTATGGGACGTTTGTGGGCTAGGATGGCATCTTTACGCTTAGATCCTCAAAATCGTCCTAGACCTTCAGATAAGGCTCTACCTCTAATTTACATGGGTATCCGTTCGGTATGGAAATACACGGAGCATATTTGGTATAAGAAAATTATATTTAGTCTGTGGTGTCTTTGGGTAGGGCTGCTACCTTTACCGCTGGCAAAAATTGGAATTACTTGGTTATATCTTCCCCATCAACGTCCAAAACCTATAG
>CAKZYM010000647.1 GCA_937884685.1 uncultured Calothrix sp. | reverse complement strand
TGTGAATGTGTAAGCTTTTGTGGAGTTGTTTGGGGTTTACCAATCCATTTGAGTAAGGTTTTTACATCTTCGGTTCCACCACTGAGGAAGTAGGTTAAGAAACGCCAATTTTTAAATTCCGATTGACCTGCGTAATAGAGGTTATCGAGGATAATAGCTACTTCTTCTAACTCTAGTTGTTGTATATTCCCCAAAGCTTCTGCTGAACTATAACGAAGATATAAGTCAGTTGATTTATCTTTGACAATATTGAGGATGTCCTGAAAATAGGGTTTGGCTAAATCACCCATATCCCCCAAAGCTTGTGCTGCAATACTACGAACATGATAGTCAACTGATTTATCTTTAAAAATATCGGCGATATCTTTAACGTAGGGTTTAGTAGCATCTCCCATATTACCCAAAGCCGATGCTGCATTGTAATGAACATCTGAGTTAACGGATTTATCTTTGATTAAGTCGAATATTTCTTTGATATAAGGTTTAGCAGCATCTCCCATGTTACCTAAAGCATATACTGAACTACTACGAACACGTGAGTCAACTGATTCATCTTTGAGAATATCGACGACTTCTTCAATGTAGGGTTTAGCAATATCACCCATATTGCTCAAAGGTAATACTGCTGCAATACGAATATTTAAGTCAACTGATTTATCTTCAATTAAGTCGATGATGTCTTGAAGATATGGTTTATTTGCATCCCCCATCTTCCTCAAAGCTTCTGCTACACTACTACGAGTATATGAGTCAACTGATTTATCTTTAATTAAGTCGAATATTTCTTTGATATAGGGTTGAGCTATATCCCCCATATTCGCCAAAGCATATGCTGCACTAGCACGAACTTCTGGCTCAACAGATTTATCTTTGAGAATATTAGCGATATCTTTAACATGAGGTTTAGCCGCATCTCCCAGATTTCCTAAAGCTCTTGCTGTAACATCACGAGTATATAAGTCAATTGATTTATCTTTAAAAAGTGTGACAGCTTTTTCAGCAACATCCTCTGATTGCTTTAGTACAACTTTCAAATCTTTAGCTTCATATCTAGCTAATTGTATAAAAGCATTTCTCTTCACTTCCTCATAATCATCATCCAAAGCAGCCACGATACCGTTAATCTGCCACTCTTGCGGTTTCGGTTTAGTTACGTTTTGAGCATTTACCCAAGGAAACGAGAGAAAAAATACAAGTAGAAACGTAATAGGAAAAAGTATAAAAGGTTGTTTAAAAAAGCCCTGATATTTAACCATAACTGGGAAATAATACAAAATAATTGGATTATCTGAGGTGTAGTTTTTGGTTGGATTACAACCGTAAATTTAACTACAACGCTAAATGAATACAAATACTTAGGTATTATTCCGGATGGTTTAAATATCTTGTTTTGGAAGAATATTTTCTTTTTATTCCTAGTTTTTTAATCAGTAATTTTCTTTAATAAAATGATTATTGACGATAATATTCTTCCATTCGCTCGTAATCTTCACGACGCTCTTGTTCGATATATTCCATCATCTCATCAAATTGCGGGTCATCTTTAAACATCCCAGCAAATTTCATCCAAGGATGTTCTTTTTTTGGTAGTTCAATTTCTAAAGAAACTATTTCAGCATTAGCTAAACGCTGAGTTAGAATTTGAGTTAAATTTTTCAATGCTTTTTCTCTTGTAGCACCAGTTGCTTGACAATTCGGTAAATTTAAAGCTGTTACGATGAAGTTACTATCGGTTTGTTCAATCAGTACGTCGTAATTTAATTTTGGCGATGTTTTGGGGTTGGTTGATATTGTAGTCATTTGTTTATATTTTTAATTGCTATTTATGATTTTAACGATTATCAAGAAGTAATTTCATGGAGCATATTCCTGAAAGTCTTCTAATGGCTCATCAAAGTCGTCTGACATTTCAATTAAACCCTTTGCGCTACCAAATTTAGGTATTGGTTTTTCTTTTTTAACCGGAATAATTTTAAACGATGTTCCATCATTACGGAATATAATTACTTCTTTACCTTTTGCGGCTTCTTCGATTAATTCAGCTAGTTGATTTTGAGCTTCTTTTAAATTAACTTTGTGCATTGCTGTTTTTTTACTTATTTGAAAAATTATAATAAGGTTTATGTATGTATTTTAATCGTTTTCGCGGAATTTTATTGAAGAGAAATAACCGCAGAGGACACGAAGAGCACAGAGGGAAGAGATAATGAGAAATATTTCGTTTTTTCGGTAAGTTAATGGTGCGTAACGGCATTTTCAAATTTACAGTTTCTATCGATAAATATTAAAGCCGTTACACACCCTACAAATAAAGGTCAAAGGTTAAAGGTTAAAAGTTATAACAACTAACAACTAACCACTAACCACTAACAAATTTAAACATTCATCTGCTGCTTTTGATAAAGGGAATAGTACAATCCTTTCTGCTGCAACAAATCGTCGTGGGTTCCTCTTTCAACAATAATCCCTTTCTCCATTACAAATATCATGTCGGCTCGTTTTAATGGTGCAAAACGATGTGCGATTAAAAATACTGTTTTCCCTTGGGTAGTATTTTTCAAATTTTGCAATACTTGCTGCTCGGTTTCGCTGTCTAATGCGCTGGTTGCTTCGTCTAATACTAAGATTGGTGCTTCTAATAAAAATAACCTTGCTAAAGCAACTCGCTGTCTTTGTCCACCGGATAATGCTGTTCCTCTTTCTCCAACGTTGCTTTCGTAACCTTGGGGTAGTTCGCTGATGAAGTTGTCAGCTACTGCCATTTTTGCAGCTTGTACTACTTGTTCTGCGGTGATTTCGGGGTTTCCTAATGTGATATTTTCAAGAATGCTCCCGTTGAATAAAAAGTCTTCTTGCAAAACTACTCCTATTTGTTGACGTAAGGATGCTAGGTCAACGCTTTTTACGTCGAATCCATCGATTAAGATGCGTCCGGATTCGATTAAATAAAGTCTTTGTAATAGTTTTGAAAGGGTACTTTTACCGGAACCGCTACGTCCGACTATTCCGATGAATTGTCCTGGTTTTACGTCGAAGGAAATTCCTTTAAGAACTGGTTCGGTGTTGGGTTTGTAGCGAAAGAATACTTGGTCGAAGCTAACTTCTCCTCGGAGGGGTGGTAATACTAATCCGTTTCCCGGTTCTGCTTCGGGATTAACGTTGAGAATGTCGCCGATTCTATCTACTGATAGCAGTACTTGCTGTAAATTTTGCCACAGTTGAACTAATCTTAATAGAGGCCCGGTTACTCTTCCGGAAAGCATCTGAAAAGCGACCAATTGACCGACTGTAAAGTTGCCGTCAATCACTAATTTGGCTCCAAACCACAGGATTAACAGACTGGAGAATTTGGTCAGAAAGTCGCCGATGTTACTGCTGATATTGGATGTTGTGGAAGCTTTGAAACCGGTGCGGATAAAGCGCGCAAATAAGCCTTCCCATCTATCCCTTGTTGCTGGTTCAGCTGCATGTGCTTTGACGGAGTGAATTCCGGTAATTGTTTCTACAAGAAATGATTGACTGTCAGCACTTCTATTAAAGGTTTCGTTGAGCCATTTACGCAAAACTGGTGTTGCTGTCAGGGTTAATATGGCAAATAACGGTAGTACTGCTAGCGCTACGAAGGTCAGGGTGCTGCTGTAGTAAAACATTAGCACTAGATAAACTACAGCAAATATGCTGTCGAGAACTACTGTTAATGCTGTACCGGTGAGAAACTGACGGATTTGTTCTAATTCCTGAACCCTTGCTACCGTATCTCCTACCCGTCGCGACTCGAAATAAGATAAAGGTAAGCGCATCAGGTGACGAAATAATTGCGCTGATAAACTTAAATCCAAGCGACGTGCTGTATGGGTAAAAATAAATAAGCGCAGAATCCCCAACACCGATTCAAATACCGCTACCAACAAAAGTGCGATCGCCATTACGTCGAGAGTCGCCAAACTCTCTTGTACCATGACTTTATCGATGATGACTTGGGTAATTAAGGGTGTGGCTAAACCAAGCAATTGTAAGGTGAATGATGCGAGAAGTACTTCAGTAAGTAAACCTTTGTATTGCCAAACTGCTGGTAAAAACCAACTTAAATTAAACCTTTCTTGCTTTTGGGTTTGTTCAACTTGCCATAAATAGCCATTCCAAGAACTTTCGAGTTGTTCTCTCGATAGCGATTCACAGGTATAGTCGGGATTTTGCGGGTCAGCAATAATCAAGTTATTACCTTTACGTCCGTAAGCTACCACCCAATTAGCTTGCTCCGAATTACCCCACAAAAATAACGCTGGAAAAGAAAGTTGCTGCAAATCATCCCAATCAACCTGCAACCTCCGCAGCACCAAACCCAGCTTTTCCGCAGCTTCCACAACATTTTTCGGTCGTTGGGAGCGTACTTGACGCTGTACCCATTCCAACTTCACCGAAATTTCCAAATACTGCGCCACCATCGTCAAGCAAGCAGCAGCACTGCTAGCGCTGGAGACGAAGGGATAGCTGGAGATGGGAGCAGGGGAAGCAGGGGAAGCAGGGGGAGCAGGGGAAGCAGGGGGAGCAGAGGGAGCAGGGGGAGAGATAGGATTTTAATTATTCCCTATTCCCTTTGCTATTCAAGTTTCGTTATTGTTTGTTGGATATAAATTCCACTCCTGTTTATTATTTATTTCTAATACTTGCTGATGGTATTTTAGTAATTGAGGATTATGACCGACGCTAATATAGGTAATTTCTGTTTGTTGAAGCTGTTGATAAAGTTGTGATTCGTTGGTTTCATCCAAAGCGCTGGTTGCTTCATCTAAAATTGCATAATTCGGTTTTGTTAACAACAAGCGAGCAAAAGCTAAACGTTGTTGTTCTCCGATAGAAAGTAATTGCGACCAATCTTCAACGGTATCTAAATCTTGATATTTATTTGCTATTTTTGATAGATTAACTGTATTTAAGACTTCAGTTAGTTGTTGATTGCTAATTTGTTTATCTAAGTACGGATATAAAAGTTGCTGACGTAAAGAACCGAGAATCATATAAGGATGTTGTGGTAAAAATAATATATCTTCTGGTTTTGGTCGATAAATATTTCCACTACCAAAATTCCATAATCCAGCTATTGCTCGCAGTAACGAACTTTTACCAACTCCACTATCACCCATAATTAATAAAGACTCACCTTGTTTAAGGCTAATTGATAAATCTTTGACTACCGTCTTACTAATTTCAGGAATTTTAACGGTCAAATGATTAATTTCTAATTCGGGACTTTCTTGAACAAGAATATTAGTATTTACACCACTAGATAAAGACTTTTTATTTTCTGTAAATTCAGATAAATCTGATAGACGATTGACTGCTGCACTCAAAGCGCTCAACTTGTCAAACTGGTTTATAATCAAGCCTAGAGCAAAACCAATCCTCTCAAAAGCCGCTTGCGATCGCGTTACTGCTCCAATTTCTAAATCTCCAGCAAAAATTCGCGGTGCTAGGATAATAAAAGGCAATACAAAGTTAATATATTGGTAGCCATTTTGAAATATAGTTAAACCAAATTGCCAGCGAATTAAATTATTGAAATTTTTGAAAGCATTAGTAAAACGCTGCTTAACTCGGCTAAATTCTTGATTTTGTCCGCGATAAAAAGCAATTGATTCAGCATTATCTCGCACTCGAATTAACCCAAATCTAAAATTAGCTTCTCGTTTAAGTTGTTCAAAGTTAATAGCAACTAATTTTCGTCCAAAAACTAAAGTTGTAATCAGGGTTCCTCCCACAGCATAAATAATTAAAACAAACATCAAAATCGGAGAAGTTGTCCATAAAACCCCACTAAACAAAATTAACTGTAAAATTGAATCGAATAAAATAGTTAATAAAAGTAAACTAGTTTGGGTAAAATTATTAATATCTTCTGCAATACGCTGGTCAGGATTATCTAGGTCTGGAGAGAAATTGAGACGATAATAATTAATGTTGTCAAAATAACGATGTTGGAAACGATGAGTCAACCATTTACGCCAATATAGACTCAGTTTACCTTGAATATAAGTTTTAAAAGAAATTAATGGAATAGTAGTAACAATCACACCAAATAGCAATAGCAATGTTCTAAAAAATCTATCAGAATCCTGTTCTGCTAAAGATGAAACCAATTCCCCTCGCTGGATAATTTCTATTACTAAAAAACTACTGCTGGTCACGGATAAAAGTATTAGCAGCGACAATAGTGTTATAGCACCTTTTCTCTCTTGAGAAAACCAATATGGTTTACTCACTCTCCAGAAGTTTTTCCAAAGCTGATGGTGATTGTTCATAAATGATATTGAGGAGATTACCTCTATTTGAGAAGTCTGTTAAAAATCAATTACTCTGGGAAATTTATTCAAAATAATTAGATTTATTAGGCTTTTTCCATTATATGTATTGTATTTATACAAGAAAATTTATTGATAAGCAAGAGATAGTTTTAAGCAAAATATTTTTTAATAGTAGATGAATGCTTAAATTAAGGCTGTGTATCTTATCAATCTGATTAACAGATGAGTAACATAACAATATTATTGTTTGATAAAATACGTTTTAAGTATATTTAAAAAAAATAATTCTACTTTTACTCATAAATATATTCCTATATACACTCATCATGATTTATTTTATTTAGAATAATTCTCAAGAAGCTTAAAAAGCTTGAACTTTAATTGTATTTTCAAAGTTATCTGAAATACAAGAGATAAAAAATCAAAGCCGATAAATCATCTTTCACGGTTGATTGAAAAAACTAGATTTAACACGAATCTAGCGAAAGTCCTTATTCATAATTGTAATATCACAGGTCTAACAATGTCTAAAAAAATCGGTCTATTTTTCGGTACAACAACAGGTGTAACAGAATCAGTTGCTGAAACAATAAAAGAGATGTTGGGTGAGGATGTTGTAGATTTATACGATATTTCTGAAGCTCAAACAGAAGACTTTGCTGAATATGAATACCTAATCATTGGTTGCTCAACTTGGAATCTTGGTGAAATGCAAAGTGATTGGGACTACTTTTTTGAGAATCTTGATGAGATTGATTTCAATGGTAAAACAGTAGCTTATTATGGCCCTGGAGACCAAGTTGGTTACAGTGGTAGCTTTCAAGATGCAATTGGAATGTTAGAAGAAAAAATTTCTGCACTTGGTGGTAAAACTGTTGGTTATACTTCCACAGAAGGTTATGATTTTAACGAATCAAAAGCAGTTAGAAATGATAATCAATTCTGTGGATTAGCAATTGATGAAGATAATCAATCTGACTTGACAGAAGAAAGAGTAATGGCTTGGATTGAACAGTTGAAAAAAGAATTTCAACTATAGTATTCGGCAAAATTATTGAATTTTCATCTAGATAAATTACTTTCAGCAATTGAGTAGTTGGACGCTATAAGACCTATTGTCGGCTAACTACTCACTTTTATTTTATTCAACCTCTCTAATTTGATGAGTTGAGATATCTATATGTCTAATAATTTTGATGTTGTGTGGGTAAATGTAAGTCCAAGTTTAAAGCATTTCGATTTACCTCTACAGCAATATCTTAACAAGTATTTCAGAATTGCTAGATGGGAATATATTCAAGATAATTTTGATGAATACAATTGTATAGAAACTGCTGTTGAGTTGTTGTACGACTTTTTCTTAAAGTCAGAACTGCATCAAGTTCATTTGGTAGGTCACGGAATCAGTGGTGTAGTTGCTTTATTATTCGCACAAAAATATCCTTGGCGAATCAGTACTTTAACATTGCTTGCAGTTTCACCACAACCAGCAAAAACTTGGCACGTACATTATTATACACAAAGAAATCTATCTCTTGATGCTAGTCGTCAAGAAATTTTAATGAATATTGCTGGTAGATTATTCGGAAATCACAAAATTCCTCATCCTATACATTCTTTATTGGCTGCTTTAAATAAAGATTTGTATATATCTCCTTGTATGCATTCACTATTTAAGATAATAGATTTACCAAAAGGAGAAGTTTCGGTACCTTTAATGGTTTGCGGGAGTAATACAGATACTATAGTGTCAAAATTTAATATAACTAATTGGAAAACCTATTTTAAAGCAAAAGATATTCTGTGGTTATGTCCGGATGGACATCATTTTTTTCATTATTTTTATCCAGATAAGGTAGGAAAACAAATAAATAATTTTTGGAATACTAACCTACTGTAATACTGAAAAAATTAGCTGGTAACAAGTTTTATGAGCAGCAAAAAACTGAAGATACATAGATACATTGGTATTGTAGTTGGCTTATTCATTGCAATTATTGCTTTTACAGGTAGTGTATTAGTATTTGCAGAAGAGATTAACGCTTTTTATTATCCTCAAATACATCAAATAGCTCCCCAATCACAAAGTCTTTCTCTACAGACAATTGCGGATATTATCAGTCAAAATTATCCTGAAGAAAAATTGCATTATATCAAAATAGCTTTTTCACCTCAAGATGCATATAAAGCAGTCATAAAAGCTAATGAAGCCAGAAAAAGTATTTATATAAATCCCTATAATGGAGAACTCCTAGCTAGTATAGATAATAATCATTTTCTTAAAATAATTCAACAAATTCATACAAATTTCTTAGCTGGTGATTTTGGCGAGCTATTTGTTGGTATCTGTGGAATATTATTGGTAGTTAGAGCTATTAATGGATTAACCTTATGGTCTGGATGGAAAAGATTATCAGCAGGTTTTACAATTAGATTCAAAGCGCGAAATAAACATTTAGTTAATTATGATTTTCACCAGTTCATTGGAGTAATATCTGTCATATTTTTAATATTTGCCGGAATTACCGGGACTATGATGGTTTTCAAAAAGCCAATTGCAACTTTAGGATATACGGTTTCGGGAATTTCTCAACCAGAAAAAGTATTATCAACACCTCAAAATACTCATAATAAATTAACTTTAGATGATTTTTTAAAACGAGCAAATCTTGCATTACCCGATGGTAGAGCAACTATTATCATACCTCCATCAACTGATAAATCTCCCGTTGTAGTTCGTAAAAGATTAGCGGGAGACTTAAATAAAAATGGTAAAAGTTATATCTATCTAGACCAGTACAGCGGTGAAGCATTAAAAGTAATAAATATATTAAATGCTCCCTGGGTAGATAAAATATTAGCGATGCTTTATCCGTTACATATAGGCTCCTATGGTAATAGTATATTGCGATTTATTTATCTATTCATGGGATTAGTCCCTGTAATTTTATTTGTGACAGGGTTATTCATTTTTTGGAATAAAACCTATGGTGCAAGATTTAGAAAAAAATCTAAATAATTGAATCAAGAAAATACGAACAAAGAAATAAAATACAAATGTTTATTTGGTTTCTTTGTTCGCTAAGCTTATGTTGAATTCTCTACATTCCAAATTCCTGTTTCACTTGAGGAACCCAAGCATTAATTCGCTTTTTTGTCAGATGTGGTTGACTGTCATCATCTATCGCTAATCCGCAAAATTTATCATCACGAATAGCTTTAGAGCCTGTATGATTATATCCGTCAGTGGAAGTATATCCTATAGTTTGACCACCACGCTCTGATATTTTTTCTTCTAGCATTCCCATAGCATCTTGAAAAGTATCACCATATCCAACTTGGTCTCCCGTACCAAAATAAGCTACCGTTTTACCTGAGAAATCAATCTCATCTAATTCAGAGAAAAATCCTTCCCAATCATCTTGTAAATCACCGAGATTCCAAGTTGGACTACCTATAATCAGACATTCATATTCACTAAAATCTGTAGCTTCAGTTTGAGAAATATCGTGTAGTTCAACATCAATATCACCAAAAGCTTTTTGGATACTTTCAGCAATAGTTTCAGTTTTACCTGTAGTTGTACCGAAAAAGAGACCTATTTTTTTAGACATTTCAACTCCTGCAAAGTTTGTTCATTGATATGTAAATAAAAACGCAGAAGATTCCCGTTTAAAATTATGCAATAACTTGAGCTAATGACCAATTGTTTCAATAAGCTTCAATAGCTATATTAGATTATGGAAAAGGAAAAAATGTATATTTTGTACAGTTTTAATTTTTGTAAATGATAAATATAGGTCTACCGATGCGGAAGTAGAAGCAGCAGCAAAAGCCGCGAATTGTTATGAATTTATCTCGCGCTTAC
>CAKZYM010000646.1 GCA_937884685.1 uncultured Calothrix sp. | reverse complement strand
GTTACAGGTGCTGTATTTGAAGCGACTATTAAACAACCTGTAGATAAAGCTTCCAGCATTGACCAGGATAAAACAAAGGGACGGGTTAAATAGATGTGAACTGAGGAAGCTTGTAATACTTGCAGATATTCACCGTAAGGTAGCAAACCTGTAAAATGAATTCTGGTTAAATCAAGCGGTACTTTCTCCAGCATTAATTGCTTATAGGTTTGATTGTCGGGAAGCTGTTTTCCATAAGCAACTCTATCTTCCCCAACAACTACCACATGACAATTCGGTCTTTTTTGCTGAATCAACGCAACGGTTTCGATAAATTCGGGGAAACCACGATAAGGTTCCATCCCTCTAGCAACATAGGTAATAATTTCTTCTACACCAGAAAGGTCAAGGTTAATTCTGGGTAAAACCAACTTTGCTCCTGGCTGCGGTTTAAAATAATTCGTATCAATTCCGTCATGATTTACAGTAATTTTACTGCGATATTCTGCCGGAAACTGCTGACGCTGCCAATTAGTGGGAGACAAACCGCGATCGCAACTGTATAAATCAATCAGGATGGGAGCATTCTTAATTCTAATTCTAGCTTCATCATCGGGAGTTAAGGGGTCTTTGGGGTCAAAATCAGCATCGGAACCATGTGCTTGATAAAACCATTCAAAATAGCAAAGCAGAGTAGCACTTGGAAATGCATCTTGCATAAATAACGTCGGTCCCCAACCGGAATGACCGTAAACTATATCTGGAATAAAACCCTTTTGTTTAAGTTCTTCGGCTAAACGGTAAACACCTTGTCCTTGAAGAACAGCTTTTTCTAAAGGTCTGACATAATGGTGAGTCTCGGGACGAACTTCTCGACTCGAAGCATACATAGCTTTGACAACTCCTGGTAAAGAACCTTCACGACGATTGGTTCCAAAAATAACTTGATTATTGGGATTTTTTGCCAAAGCTGAAGCTAAATGACGAAATTGAGCCGGAAAATTAGGATGTAAAAATAAGATACGCATTATCAGTAAGTAGTGAGCAGTTATCACATGATACGGGCTTATATCAATTGCGCTTCATTCTTTATTGATAATTTTACTAATCTTTGGTTTCTGGTTGTCAAGTCTATTTTCTGAACGATTAAATTGAAAAATGCCCTGTAAAAATGATAAAACTTTACTCAACTTGCATAGGTTCCTTGGAGGAAATACCAATTCTCTCTTAATTTTTTCGCAGTCATCCTGTGGTCAACCGGTGGTGTAGTCTGATAAACAAAGAAAATTCTAGAGCCGATATTTTTAAAGTATGTGAAATAAATAGAACCTGGAAAATAATTCGTTTCACCTAACCAGGTGTTTTCAACCTTGATGTTTTTTTGAAAATAATGATTAACTATCTGTTGTCGAGCAGTAAATGTCATCAAAAAGTTGAACTCCGGAATAGTGACAAAAGAAACATATAATATTATTCCCCCTGCCATTATCCCTAAACAATATCTCCGCAGCCTATACCTACTACGTCGGATAAGAATTATCAGCCAGGACACAAGCAGAAAACCTATAATTCGGGGCACAATCTGATAAAAGACAAAATCGAATATTGCGAACAAAAAAATTAAACAAAGAACTGGTAATAAGCATAAAATAACTAAAAACTTAGTATACGTATGCCATGGATGATTTTTCGTATAAAACACATAACAGAAAAAACAAATATCGCTAGCAGAAAAAAGAAAAAATGAAACATGAAATGGTGAGAATGAGCATCAAATAACTAAAAAAACAAAAAATGGAGTATGCGCTTGAAGATTTTGAATATTTCCTGCATATACAGCATCTTGCAAGTAAATGAGGTACAGCAAAAGTTATAAAACTCTTGTGGGGTGGACATCCCTGTCCGCCCAATGTAGCTCACAAAGATGAAATATGCTGTAATTTATTCTTCAAGGATAATAATTACAGCTTAAACTTGTCCCCATCTCCCCATCACTCCTCCATCTCTTCCAAATCAATATCATCCATTTCCAAATCTTCATCGGTCAAAGTTTGCTGGG
>CAKZYM010000645.1 GCA_937884685.1 uncultured Calothrix sp. | reverse complement strand
GCTGTCCAAAAGAGCTTACAATACCATTGTTCACAAGGGTAGGCATACCGACACTTTCACCACCACCAAAGAAAGAATCGGTGGATACTCCGTTAGCGTTCAGGGTCAGGGTTAGCAGTCATGGTAAAATCCCCGTTTTGCAGGCTGGAACCAAAAACAGTATTAGGATTAGAAGAGCCGTTTACGGTTGATGTAATAGTGAAAGCTGAAGCTTTTCCAGCATTACCAATTACCAATGCTAAGGGAACAGCAACTGCTACTAATAAGCCTTTAAAAATATTATTTTTCATGCAATTAAAGTTTGTTTTAGATATTTTGTAAAATTCGAGTTTTTATTCTGGATTAAATGCAATAAGAGGGTTTAAAATTCCCAGTTTTATCGGGTTACTAAAGCAGTAAAGCCCAAGTCCGTGAAAATTTGCCCACTTGAAGCTTTACTGCTTTACGTAAATACCCGTTTAACAAGGATTTTTAGATTTGTTTATTGGGAAGAAGGCAAAATCCCTCTATGTTTTGTTTTGGGGAAAGAATATTTATAATATTTACACCCCGTATTCAGTTCCAATACGAAGAAAGACACGGCCTTTCTCTCTACGTCACCGTCTTATGACCCACACGAGTGACTCCCTAAGACCGGAATGGTTTAACTTTAGTCAAAATATGTTGACTTACATTTCTTAGTATGGGTGTTTATTTCAATTATGACTTGAGTTAAATTCTGGATTGTTTAAACGTCAGTGATTTAACTTATTTTTCTGATAAATTTAGGTAATTTGAGGTACGAGTATCCTTGAACGTCAAGTTAGTTGAGGTATATTAAGTATGGATTGTAAAAAAATCGTCTTTTTTTATGACCTTTATTGATATATTTATTAGAAAATTTACTACTAATGGATTTTAATTTAGATGAAGCTCTAAAGATTGCGAATAATCTCATCTATGGTCAAGAAAAAAGACATTTGACAGATGTCGAAACAGCAATTATTCAAGGTGCTTGGCAAAAACAAGATTATGGGGAAATTGCTGAGGAAAATAACTATACTTTAAGTTATATAAGTCAAGATGTGGCTCCTAAGTTATGGAAGTTACTTTCAGAAGTTCTGGGAGAAAGAGTTAAAAAAAGTAATTTTAAGGAAGCTCTAAAACGGACTATTAAGGAGAATTTACCGTTAAAAGAAAATATTTTTAAGCAATCGTTGATTCTTACCGATACTTATATAAATCGTCCTCCTGTAGAGTCTTTATGTTATCAAGAAATTTTGCAGCCGGGAGCGCTGATTCGGATAAAAGCTCCTTGGAAAATGGGTAAAACTTCTTTAATGAATCAGATTTTTGATT
This sequence comes from uncultured Calothrix sp., assembly GCA_937884685.1. GTDB lineage: Bacteria > Cyanobacteriota > Cyanobacteriia > Cyanobacteriales > Nostocaceae > Rivularia. The sequence continues at coordinate 3,942 of CAKZYM010000645.1, read as the reverse complement.
ATACGAAGCAGCATAGTTATAAAACTGTACATTTAAATTTTTTGCAAGCGGATGAAAGCACTATCAAGAGTTTGGATAAACTCTTACGTTGGTTTTGTAGCATCATTAGTAGACGGTTAAAGTTAGAAAATCACCTGGCTAATTTTTGGGATGAAGATTCTAGCAGCAATGATAATTGTACTGCTTATTTTGAAGATTATATTTTAGGGAATGTTGATACTACTATTGTTTTGGGTTTGGATAATGTAGATAGAATTTTTAAATATCATGAAGTTGCATCGGATTTTTTTGGATTATTACGCTCTTGGTATGAAGATGCTAAATTTCTTGATGAATGGAAAAAGTTACGTTTGATAGTAGCGCATTCAACTGAGGTTTATATTCCTTTAAATGTCAACCAGTCACCTTTTAATGTTGGTTTACCAATTGAATTACCCGAGTTTAATCTTGAGCAGGTTCAAGATTTAGCATTGCAGCATGGACTCGATAAAGATAATATTTTGATTGAGAAATTAATCACAATAGTCGGGGGTCATCCCTATCTATTACATCAAGCTTTTACTAGTATTAAAAATCAGTCGGTAAAGCTAGATGAATTTTTACAAACAGCAGCTACAGAAGCTGGACTTTATCGAAATCACTTGCGGAAAATTTATACTCATTTACAGCAAGATTCTAAGTTAATTGCAGCGATGAAAAATGTAGTTGAGGAACACCGACCTGTACGAATTGATTCGGAGGAAGCATTTAAACTCCACAGTATGGGATTAGTACGTTGGTGTGGAAATGAAGTGGAACCAAGATGTAATTTGTATCGTTTGTATTTACATGATTATTTATCAGCGTAGATACAGATGAAAGAAGAACTAAATTATACTTATAAATACCAAGGGGGTAGTTTATCAGCTAATGACCCTACCTATGTTAAACGAGAAGCGGATGAGCAACTTTATTCCAGTTTAAAAGCTGGTGAATTTTGCTACGTACTCAATTCCCGTCAAATGGGTAAATCTAGTTTACGAGTACGTACAATGCAAAGGTTACAAGCGAATAATATTGCTTGTGCTGCTATTGATTTAACTGCTACCGGTAGTCAAGTTACATCGGAACAATGGTATAAGGGGATTTCCTACCGTTTATTTAGAAATTTCGGTCGTTCAATTCAAGTTGATTGGAAACAATGGTGGAAGGAGCGCGATTTTCTTTCTGGGGTACAAAGATTAAGTGAGATAATTGATGAGGTGTTGTTAGAATCGATTTCTGACAATATTGTTATTTTCATCGACGAAATTGATAGTGTTATTAGTTTAGATTTCCCCACCGATGATTTTTTCGCATTTATTCGCAGTTGCTACAATCAACGTGCTGATAATCCTAAATATAATCGATTGACTTTTTGTTTGCTCGGAGTAGCAACACCATCAACTTTAATCGAAGATAAAAGACGGACTCCTTTTAATATTGGTCAAGCAATTGAGTTAAAAGGTTTTAAATTAGAATCAGCGAAGTTATCTTTAATTAAGGGATTAGTAGATAAAGTAGAAAATCCCGAAAAGGTTTTAACAGATGTCCTTTCATGGACGGGAGGACAACCGTTTTTAACTCAAAAATTATGTCAATTGGTAGTTGATAAGGGAGATACAAATTCTGATATATCAAAGTTAGTCAAAGCAGATATTATTGAAAATTGGGAAGCACGGGACGAACCGGAACATTTGAAAACTATAAGGGATAGACTACTTCACGATAAACAACGTTCGGTAATATTATTAGAGCTTTATCAAAGAGTTTATAGTGAAGGAGAAATCGAAACTACTAATAGTTATGAAGAAGTAGAGTTGCGATTATCTGGATTAGTAGTTAAACAGCAATCAAAATTGAAAGTAGCTAACCGGATTTATCAAGAAATTTTTAGTCAGAATTGGATTGATAAGCAATTAAATTCATTTTGGTTTTTTCAGCAAGAATGGCAAGAGTTAGATGTAGAATCTAGATTACCTATATCAACCACATATTTGGCGAAGCTTTTAGGTTGCTGTGTAATTTTATTGATTATTTGCGGTATTTCTCTTGCATCAGCTTATTATTTATCTGGAAGCGAAATCTGGATAAAAAAGTTTGGTGAATATGGTAGTTTACTTAAGTTTGTTCGCAGCACTTTTGTGATTACAACATATTACTATATGATTGGTGTTGTGTGGAAAAAAGAGTCTTTAGAGATACTACAGGGTAAATCAAAGTCAGCAAAAAGATGTCGTTATGTATGGATTTTTCAGTCTATTTTTGTGTTGATAATTCTTCTCAATCAAATATTTGTCGTAGCACCCCAACAATTGCAAGCCGAGTATTTAAATAATCAAGAAATTTTTAGAGACTATTATCTTCCGTATATATTATTTTTTCCTTATACTTTTATTTTACACATTTTCGTAGCTGTTCCTTTTGGTATAGTTAGTATTTACAAGGCTTTTCAAGACTATAATCAAAGTCTGCAAATAACTACAACGTTAAATTATAGATTAAAGACAATTGAAAAAAACATTAATCTGTTTGAGCATAATAAAGATTCTATTATCGCTATAATCAATCAAAACTTTACAAAGTATTCTTGGTTATTTATAAAAAATATAGTGACCTATAAAAGTATTTTAATTATTATCGAAATTTTGAGACTATTTGAAGTAAATTATGGTTTCAAAACTATGCTAGCTAGCGGTCAAAAATGGACGATATTTACTTATTTTCTGACATTTATTTGCTGCTTTTTTATAATTGTCTGGAATTTATCTCACTATCAACAGGTGTTGACTAATACTTCTTATTGTTTATCCAAGTTTCAAGCCGATACTAGTAAATTTGAATCTGAGAATAATGTCTTTCAGGTAGTGAAAAAGATTATTAGTTGTCAATTTGATGTTTATTTGATAGTTATTTTGGTTATTTTGAATATTTTGAATTTATTTGCGGGTTGATAGATATTCAAATTTTTTAAAAATTAAAAATCATTATCCAGTCATATATGACAATTTAAAGCAACAACAATAAAATCTGAATAACAATCAAGGATTTCTTTAACTTTCAAATCCCAATTAATTTCTTCTTCAGTAATATTAGTCTCTTTAATTGAGTTATTTCTCATAAAAGCCTGTATTCCGAAATCAAATCCTAGTTCGTACCATTTACCATCAGGAGTTATAAGAGCATAGGGAATAACTTCTGGTAAATCTTTGACTAGACATGGATAACTAATAGATTCTTCTGCTTCAATAAAACTATACCAATCCCATTTACCTTGAGGATTATAAGTTGTTATTTGATATTCACCATGCTCATCAATACCTGCTACATCTTCTTCGTACCAATAAAGATTAATTCTAGCTAAATCTTCTATTATATTTTCACCTGAAATCTCGTACTCTATAGCCAATTTATCAATATATTCTTGTGAAAGAGTTGATAAATGTTCTATTTCTGCTTGAAACTCTTTTTGATTTAAATATTCTTTGTATGGTTCAACCTCTAGCTCAGAATAATAAGGATTGAGAAGTTCTGCAACTTTCTTCTGAATGTTGTTTGTATCTGGAGGTAAAATTATTAAAGCTGTAAAATTAGTCATTAACTATATTACTCGGTTTTTTATTCATTATCATAAGCAATCTATTAAAATCAATAACTGTAAAATATCTGAATTTGAACAAAGCTTTTAAACAGCAATAAATAGAGTGGTGTTAAATGAAAGCAAGGAATATATAAAAATTACTATGAGTTGGAAGCGGAAAACAGCAGAATAAATTGCTGCTAATTTATTACGTCAGAGTTTCGCTGTGGAAATGGTTGCAAAAATCACAGGGTTGATTTTAGAAAAAGTCCAGCACTTACAAACTGAAGATAAATAGGAAATATCCCATTCTAGATTAGCCTTTAAGATTTTCCAGCTTGGAG
>CAKZYM010000644.1 GCA_937884685.1 uncultured Calothrix sp. | reverse complement strand
CAAAACCATTGGTATCATCGTAAACCCTTGTAAACCGTCCGTTGTTGAATTGGGCCGCAAATACGTCTAATTGAGCTAAACCATTTACAGTCGGGCTCTCAATACCAACAGTTAAACCACCTTCCGGTATTGGTTCTGAAGAAGTCAGCGTAATTGTTGTTACAGTCTGTTCTTCTTCAACTAGAACTGTAGGACTTGCACTAATTCCGATTGCCATAATTTGATTGCTAAACCTATGCGAACATTAATAGTGAAATGAAAGTACTTTTTCTGATATCAGATTGGTTTAATTTATACAGTCATCACGATAATTGTAAATATCCTAAAGATATAACAATGACGGATAGAGATAATCGTTAATCTATAACTTATTACAGATTGCTTTATCCGTATTGTTAACCATGAAGACAATATGATTATATGACCGCACCTGACAAGTAGATGCTTTCTCAAAGGTTGAAAAAAACCATATTTTTCCCAAATTTAAGCCCCTGACCCAAAATTCCATTTCAAAAAGGATAATGCTTTCGCGTCAAAATTTCAATACAATCGGAATGTCAATTACTCGCAAATCAATATTTTCTCCACGACTACTGTGGTCAAACGTCAACTCTAATAATGGAGAAGAATTTTGCTCTATTTCTATAATCCCATCTCTATCTAACATGGAAATAGGATTGGTGAGTTTTCCTATTTTACGCATTGCAATTTTAGTATTTGTTAACTTTTTAATTTCTAAAGGATGATTAATTAATTTTTGATGAGCTTCAAATTGAGGATTAAATATGTTTGAGAACGATATTGATTCGGGAATCATAAAACATAGCGGTTCTGCTTGAGCAACCAGATTGGAATTTGCAAAATTAATAAACTGTTCTGAAGTTTTATGATTAATCTTCAAAGAGTTACGGTATTGATGAATAACATCGGGTTTTTGATGAAGTGCTATTCCAAATGGAGAAGCTGTTTTCTCTAAGGAATAAGAACGTGCTATAAAATCTATTCCCGAATGCATGGCATATATTTCAGCCATCGTTTCGTCATCAACCCAGATGAATTCTATATAAGTGTTTTCAAAGAAAATTAGGCTCGAAGCAGTTCCTTGTTGTGGATGGTAGGTTGTATTATCGCTACAAATTAAACCCAAATTTTTTAAAAAATTTATATCGGGTGCGGTTTCAAGACACACGAATATATGATCTATTTGCAGCAAGGTTTCATGAGTTAGTAATTGTGTCATCCTTTTTATTGTTTGCTTTATTTCAGTTCAACTACTACGAAGTCCATTCACCCTAGATAACTAAAAGCAGATGCACTGATGATTGAGTAAATTTATATGTATTTTTATGCTTTTATGAAAACTTTTATTTTTATTTTTTAAGCAATTACATTCATCAAATACTTTCACTTGCAAGAAAAGACATTAGTAAATTCCTTTGTACAGCTTGCAATAATGAATAATTTTTATTTATTAGTCATGATTAACTCCCATTATTCTCAATAAAAAATAAGATTTATTTAATACCAAGTATGCATCAACTTATTTACTGTATCAGCTAACCACAAACAATAAATTTCATGCTTTAATTTATACTCAATTCTGATAAATCTATATATTAGTAAAGCAACTTTAATCGAGAAAAGCTTATAAAAACGTATTTTTTGACTAATTTTATAGGCCGCAACTTGCAATAAAATACATTAGCATCAACATTATCTTCGATAAAGTTACTTTTCAGATACTTCCTTTAGATATAATCCATTAGATATACATTGCTATTCAAGCTAAAAAATTAACATTGTAAGAAAACTTCTGAAGTTATTTCATAGGCAATTTAATATACACAAATCTAAATAAAAATAATTCTCATTAACTTACGAAACAGTTTGCTTGTCAAGTATGTTACTGATTTTTTTTACAAAAGTTATATATCAAGCGAGTTTATAAACTCTTGTAAGGTAACTTATGGCAAGGTGCATACTTTTATGGCAAAAAATCCCTTATGATCTAATAGATTAGTTTGGAGCTAGCTGTGAGCAAATCGGACAAAAGCAAACAAATTACTACTTCTGTGTTTGATTACGAAACGTTGACCTTAGAGCAGCGAAACCTAGTCATGCAAAGAACTGGTGAAATTCAAGAGCGATTGCAGCGTTCGGCTCAAGATATCTGGGAAATTGGTCAGCGAATAGCGGATGTACGCGATGAATTAAAACACGGTCAATTTGAAGCTTGGTTAAAAGCAGAATTTAACTGGAGCAGGCGTACAGCTTATAATTTTATTAATGTTTATGAAACTTTCGGCGAACGTGCAAATCTTGCACAACTTGATATTGCTAGTTCTGCGCTTTATCTTTTAGCTGCACCATCAACACCTGACGAATTGCGACAAGAGTATTTGTCAAAAGCCAAAGAAGGAGAAAAAATTACTCACAAAGAATTAGTTTCCGATATCAAGCAAAAGAAGCAAAAATCCAGCCCTTCTCAAGTTAAGCAAAAAGATTCTACACCAAGTAATCAAATTAAGCTACCTGTTGCTCCTGCCACGATACCGGAAATTATGCAGCTAGCTTCTCAAACGGTAATTGATGTTGAATCAGTAGAAGTAAAAGAACCAGAAATAAAAAAAATCTACCCTGCTACAGATATAAAAGTTGAAGCAGGTTGGTATGTCCTAGAAGGACAACATCTAATTTTTTGTGGAGATACCGCAAAACCCGAGTTTCATTCTCACATACCTGATGTCAGTTTGGCTGTAGCTGCTACTTCTGATGATTGGGATCACGATTGGTTGATTGAGAAAGCTGAAACGTTGATTGTTTTAGAAGAGTCACTATTAAAGCAAAATAAATTAGAACAATTGATAAATATGTTTTCTCAACCAGGGGAAGCTATTGTATTTCCTTGGCTACCATACCCAGAAATGATTGCGATCGCAAATAAATTTAATCGAAAAGTAATTGCGGGTGACATGTCTCAAGAGCGCTGTCAGCAAGCAATTTCGGCTTCTGGTTTAGATTTTGCATCAGTTAATTTATAGTACGCTCTTTAAAGAAAATACTATTGTTTGAAATTTCATAATTTTTATAAGCATCAAAAAATAGAACATCAAAAAATAATTCAAAAAAATAAATTCCTTGTAGGGTGATGTTACCGCTTGACCATTGTGGATTATAAAATATAACTCTGAAAATGCCGTAACGCACCATTTTGTTAGTTAGGATTAAAATTGGTGGCTTAAGTTGAGCGGAGGGAGCGGAGGTAGCTGAGGGAGCGGAGGGGGGTAAGATTTTTGCTTTCACGAACAACTAACTATCAAAACAGCTCGAAAAGGAAAACTGATTTATAGAATTCTAGAAACAAAATCATAAAGCTACTGTAAAGCTTTGAGCAACATATACATTTCATTTATTCTCTCAAAATAGTTATTGTAAATTACTCCTATTAAGCTTTGATATTTACGACCTGGAAAGGAATTTATAAATTAGCCTCGAATAATTCCTGCTGCTAGTTTTAACAAAGCTTAGAGCAAGTATTTACGACCTGCTCTGATTCCAAATAAATGAGAAGTATTTCTAGTAAGTTTGAAACATATGCAAATGTTTAAATCTATAGCTGGGTTTAGCGTATTTTTCTGCTCAGCTTTATTCGCAATTTCCCCCGAAGCAAAAGCTGCTGATTTTTTGATGATTCCCGATTCTCAAAGCGACCGAGTTTTACTGTTTGACCCCGTTGATGGTTCGTTGGTGAATGATAATTTTATTGATGGTACGGGTTTGTTTACTACACCTTTGAATGCTATCCAGGTAAATAAAGAAATCTGGGTTTCCGACCAAGTAGCCGATTCTATATTTAGATTTGATTTGAAGGGTAATTATAAAAGCGCAATTACCGGTGGATTAGATAATATTCGCGGGATGGAATTTGTTGATAACAAGATTTATGTATCTAATTCGGGAACTGAAAATAATGCTCCCGGTGAAGCGGTAGTTACCTTTGATATGAGTGGTAATAACTTAGGCTCCTTCGCTACGGGAGACCCTTACGACGTACTATCTTACAACGGGGGATTATTAGTTAACGATATTAACCGCGATGCTGATGGTGGGGAAGATATTGACCGTTATAGTTTGGACGGAAATTTTATCGGAAATTTTCACGACTCTGATGGTGTAAATGGAATTGACTTTCCCCAGCAAATGGCAGTTAAATCAAATGGTAATCTTATCGTAGGTGGATTTTCTGCTCCCGGTGGAATTTACGAATACGACGAAAACGGAAATCAAGTCGGCTTTTTCAATGGTGATAACGGAGTTGCTTTTCGAGGAATTCGAGGAGTTTATGAATTAGCTAACGGTAACGTACTTTGGACTGGTGGAGATGGAGTTGTTTCCACAAATTTAGATACTGGTGAATTTACAGATATTTTCACCGTCAACACTCCCGATTTATTACCAGAAGCAGATTATCGTCCCAGCGCTCGCTATATAGAAAAAGTTTCGATTTCAGATAAATCGGCTAAAGTACCCGAGCCAGGAACGATTTTAGCTTCGTTGTTGTTGGGTGTATTTGCTGTGGTTGGTAAATTAAAGGGAATAGGGAATAGCGGAAATTGCGGTCTTGGGGTCTCCCCAAGTAGAGCAAATTTCCAAGAGAGGGAATAGGGAATAGCGGAAATTGCGTGTCTCCCCAAGTAGAGCAAATTTCCTGTGTCAGGGAAGACAAAAAATATTATAGTGGTTCCAAAAAAGAAACATACGACAGTTTAAGTCATTTTGGAGGGGGTTTGGGGGACGCAACCGTCCCTCAATCGGGGGTTTGGGGGAGAATCCCCCATTCTTGGTTTTTTAATACGGAAATTAATTGGAATGACTATATAGGTTCGTAGTCAGGATTTTAGTCTTAAATCCGAGGACTGAAGTCCTGACTACAAACCTGAATTATCTTTGGTTATATTAATCTATATCTAAAGTATGTTCTTTACCGCCAAGTTCGGGTTTACAATAAATTTTATACATTCAACACCAAAAATTTATATTTCAGAAATAAAGTAACAAAAAGAACTTAAAAATTAATAATAACCGTGCAATAATAGCCAGATATTGCAAATATTTTTCGAGGCTGTTAAAAATAATTTTCATAAAACCCAGGTAAGATTATAAAACAAAACGAACTTTTTCAGATTTTTTTCAATAAAATTTCTAGGGCTTCTTCTTTATAAAGGACAATCTAAAATCTGTCTTAGAAAGTTTGGGGGACGGAAACCGACACCCCCAACG
>CAKZYM010000643.1 GCA_937884685.1 uncultured Calothrix sp. | reverse complement strand
GTAGCTGTAATGCCATGAATTCAACAACATCATCAGTTAAAGCTAATGTCTTAACCGATGAAATATCGCATTTCCACGAACTAATATCAAAATCAAATTTAATTAAACCATCTTCATATAGTGACTTCAAGAATTGCGTGCTAAAAAATGGATTACCTTGAGTTTTTTGATATGCAAATTTTGTTAAAGGCTGTGATGCTTTCAAGTCACAACTAAGAGTATCGGAAATTAGCTGATTTAAACTTTCATTATTTAGTGGTAATAAAGTAATCGTATTAATGATTGCTTCTGCTTTGCTTATATCTTCTAGAGTCAGCATAAAAGGATGAGCCGGAAAAACTTCGTTATCCCTGTAAGCACCAATTAATAATAAATAATTAGTTTCAGATTCACTCATCAACACTTTTAACAACTTCAAAGAAGCCGAATCAGCCCATTGTAAATCATCTAAAAAGACAACCAAAGGATGTTCTTTTGCTGTAAAAACCTGAATAAATTTTTTGAATATTAAATTAAATCTATTTTGAGCAGCAGCACCCGATAATTCTAGTACTTGCGGCTGTTTTCCGATAATTTGCTCTAATTCGGGAATTACATCAATAATTATTTGTCCGTTTTCACCCACAGCCTGTAAAATTTTATATTTCCAGCTTGACAATTGAGCATCAGTTTCACTCAATAATTGCCCCATCAAATTTCGGAAAGCTTGTACAAAAGCAGAAAAAGGAATATTACGATTAAACTGGTCAAATTTACCTTTAATAAAATAACCGTGCTGTTTAACAATCGGTTTATGAACTTCATTAACTACCGCAGTTTTTCCAATACCAGAAAAACCAGCAACCAACATTAACTCGCTATTCCCATTCGATACTCTCTCAAAAGCTGCTAATAATTCTTGAACTTCATTTTCTCTACCATAAAGTTTTTCAGGAATAATAAATCTGTCACAAACATCCCTTTGAGCAATTTGGAAATATTCAATATTATTAGTTTCCTGAAGCTGTTTTAAACAAATTTCTAAATCGTGTTTTAATCCCGAAGCACTTTGATATCTATCTTCGGCATTTTTCGCCATTAATTTCATCACGATATCTGACAAAACTTCAGGAATCTCCTGTTCTTCCTGTCCCCTCTCCTTAACAAGGAGAGGGCTAGGGTGAGGTTTTTCCTTCTTAAGAAGAGAGTTATAGTAAGGTTTAATAGCTGGAGGTGTTTTCGCCATATGACAATACACTAACTCCATAGCATCATTAGACTTAAAAGGTAATTCCCCAGTTAATAACTCATATAAAGTCACACCCAAAGCATAAAAATCACTGCGGTAATCAATCCCCCGATTCATTCTTCCAGTTTGCTCTGGTGATATATAAGCAAGAGTTCCTTCCAAACCATTGGGATTTTTAATTTCTTGAGTTTCTTTAGGTAGTAGTGAAGCGATACTAAAATCAATTAATTTAACTTGCTTATTTTCTGGGTGAATTAAAATATTAGCTGGTTTAATATCTTTATGAATAACGCGGTTTTGATGTAAACTTTGCAGAATATCGGTAATTTGCAATCCTATTAATAATATATCTTTCAAATAAGTGATATTTTCTCTCTTTATGTATTCACGTAATGAAACCCCACCAAAATCTTCCATTACCAAAGCATAACTATTTCCATATGCTTCCAGACTGTAGGGACGAACAATACCAGAAATATCTAAATTTTTACAAATAGTATATTGATTGCGGAATTGAAGTAATTCATTAAAGTTGGGATAGGGATTTTTCAGCAGCTTGATAACTACAGGTTTTTGATTCGATTCTTGAACAGCACGATATACCAGAGTTCGAGAACCGTTGTAGAGTTGTTCGTTGACCTTGTATCCGAGAATAAGCATACTTTCTCTATATGACAATACTTCTAGAGTCAGTATTCCCACATCCCATAAGAGAAATTCACAATCTTCCTCGATAAAACTTTATATTTTATTAATAAAGTATGGTTTTTCTTGCTTTTATAGCAGTTTTCAGTTGGATAGAATACACCCCTCTCCCAATACTGCTCGGTTAAGAAATCCGAAATTGTTTAGATCCCCCAAACCCCCTTAAAAAGGGGGCTTATTTCCCTCCTTTTTAAGGAGGGTTAGGGAGGATCTAGCCTTAACCGACAAGTATTGACCCCTCTCCGATATTTTGGAGAGGGGCTGGGGGTGAGGTCTATCAAAGTGTATTTCACTCAACCGAAAAGCGCTATATTCCATAATTTCCAACGAGCAATTCTCAAAAAAAACCCTGCCAAAATAAAGCAGGGTTGATTAGTTTACTTATTCAACAGATAAAAGCTTCAGTAAAAAAATTACAAAGCTCCAGGAATGTCTCCTTGTGTAGAGATTCCTGGTCTGTCTAATTCACCATATCCGATAGCGTCATCTTCCTTCTTGAATCCGGTATAAGCTTCCATACCGTGTTCCCCAATATCCAAACCTTCGAGTTCTTCTTCCTTGGTTACACGAATACCCAATGTAGCTTTCAAAGCTACCCAGAAGATGGTGCTGAGCAATACGGTCATACCACCTACAGCCAAAGCACCCATTAGTTGAGTGAATAGAGGAGCGACTCCACCACCAAACAATAAACCAGCATTTGGTCCTTCAGCATAAATACCACTATCGCTAGGACCCTCAGCAAACAAACCTACTGCCAAAGTACCCCAGAAACCGCAGACCAAGTGAACGGAAATTGCTCCCACTGGGTCATCGATTTGGATTTTATCGAAGAAAGCAACAGAGAATACTACCAAAGCACCAGCAATTGCACCGATAACTATAGCGCTAGGTAAATTAACCCAAGCACAAGGTGCGGTGATACCAACCAAACCAGCTAAGATACCGTTGATAATCATTGTTAAGTCTGGCTTACCAAACTTACCCCAAGCTACGAAACAAGCAGCAACTCCACCAGCAGCAGCAGCTAAGTTAGTGGTTAAAGCAATGTGACCGATTGCAGTTGCATCAGCAGCCATTGTAGAACCAGGGTTGAAACCAAACCAGCCCAACCATAGAATCAAACAGCCCAAGGTAGCAATGCTCAAGTTGTGAGGAGGAATTGCATTGGTTCTACCTTCAGTGTATTTACCAATACGTGGTCCAAGAATTGCTGCACCCATCAAAGCTGCCCAACCACCAACGGAGTGTACAACGGTGGAACCAGCAAAATCCCAGAAACCAGCATCTGCTAACCAGCCACCACCCCAGATCCAGTGTCCGGTAATGGGGTAAGCAATACCTACTAGCAACAAGCTGAAAATTAAGAAGTCAACAAACTTAATTCTTTCTGCTACTGCTCCGGATACGATTGTCGCAGCGGTTCCAGCAAAAGCTAATTGGAATAAGAATTTAGCAGATAAAGGTACTCCAGCCCAGTTAAGAGAACCGAAAACACCTTGATAAGCATCTCCTGTCACGGGGCTATTATCAGCACCTGAGAGCAAGAAACCATTCAAACCAAAGAATGGAGTTCCATCACCGAACATGATACCAAAGCCAATGACGTAAAACGCCAAAGTAGCCAAAGCAAACACAATCAAGTTCTTAGAAAGAATGTTGACAGCATTTTTCTGACGACACATTCCGGTTTCCAACATTCCGAAACCAGCGTTCATGAAGATTACCAAAAATGCTGCAACTGCAACCCAAAGTGTATCTAATGCAACCTTGAGTTCTGCGGTTGTTGGGCCTTCTGCTGTAGGAGTTTGAGCAACTGCTGCATAACCCGAAGCCAATACAATAAAACCTGCAATTGGCAAACAAGCACGCAAGCTAGGATTCAAGCCTTTTACTCCCCGTCCTACTTGACTGAGAAATGAGCTATTACGTGTAGCGCTAGTAGAGCGTTGTGAATTCCTTCCTCTACCGTTTCTATTATTCTTTTTTCGCGTCAGTTTTTGCATCTTCACTCCAAAACTTCCTTAACTGGAAAAAACACCGCTTTCTTTGCCTAACCAAGAGAGTCTTTAGGCTTTTTTATTAGGATTAAATATCAAATACAGAATTTCCCCAAACGCAATATGTTATTGCTTGGAAATTCATCTTTGAAAGTTATACCTATGAGAGATGTTTTTCAAAAAGCCTATTAAACAACTAGGAAACCAAACAATCTAGCTCTCAGTCAACAAAGCAATGATACATATGTTGCTGCAACTAGTTTTTCTTAAAAGATTATTATTATGTATTTTTGGCAACCTCTCAAGTAACCTCATTAATTCTTTAATATTTCACATTTCTATTCAAAAGCCTTTCTATTACATCATTTGCCGCATTAAAAAAGCTACAACGGTTAAGAGACAATCATTACAGCACTCTATTTGTGAATTCTGTAACTGTTGCTACGAATATTGAGTATTCTTAATTATCATTGGTGGCATATTAAGCTGCAAGTAGCCGTCATGAAGAGCATTTTGTCAATATTTCATAATTTTATAAACGCAAAAAATATTGCCTAATTGTTAACTTTTCATACAAAGAAACTGTTTTTTACTTAGGTATAAAAATATGAATTTTTGATAATTAATGTAAATAAGTATTTATATCAAAATTATTTAATGGTATCTTATTGAAATTTACTTTAACTTTTGCAAGCAGTAAAAAATTAATTTTTCTAAGTATTTTAAACGCATTGATATTATTCGTAGCAATTATCTCTACTTACATTTGATTTAAATAATTTTGATAACCTAATTCTTGCAATTTTTCTTGTTTGCATATCACAGAATCGCGAAGATTTTGGCGATACAGAACAACTTTTTCCAGTAAATCTGGTTGATGGATAGCGAGTATTTGTACTGCCAAAAGTCCGGCATTCTTTGCGTTACCGATAGCTACAGTTGCTACAGGTATACCGGCTGGCATCTGAACAATAGAATGTAAAGAGTCAACACCTTTTAAATGACGACTCGCAACAGGAACCCCAATTACCGGGAGAGGAGTTAAAGAAGCAACCATACCGGGAAGATGAGCAGCACCACCGGCTCCAGCAATAATAACTTTAATACCGCGAGCAGGTGCCTTAGTCGCGTATTCCACCATTCGTTGCGGGGTACGATGGGCACTTACAATCGCTACTTCGGTAGTAACGCCGAATTCTTCACAGATTTTAATCGCATCTTGCATGGTGGGTAAATCAGAATCGCTACCCATAATAATTCCGACAGTCATAAGCAATGAAAGGATTGGGGATTGGTAGTTGGTAGTTGGTAGTTGGTAGTTGGTAGTTGGTAATTGGTAGTTGGTA
>CAKZYM010000642.1 GCA_937884685.1 uncultured Calothrix sp. | reverse complement strand
CTGTTTGTTGAGTTAAAGGAATTTTTTGTCCTTTATAAATATAGAATAATTGATTATTGGTTTCTGTTTCTGTAGTTTGAGCGGAAGCTGTAGAATTTAATTTCAGATTAGCCGTGAATGGAATGTTTGTAAAAGCTAAAATGCTGCTAGTGAGAAGAATTCCGGATACAATACGTTTGCGATTCATGGTTGTTGTTTTTGGTTGAATTATAGGGTATTAGTTGCGAGTTTTAAATAATTATTTACCCGCTTATTTTTATATATATCTGAGGTTTAAGAGGGTATGCAGAAAGGTAGTGGTTTGTCCTGTTAATCTTGAGGGGTTTGTTTAGGGAGGGGGTAGATGAGGGAGAGGGGGTAGAAAAAATTATTTTTCATTTACCCATCAAAACTAATGGGACAAAGCAGTAGCTATGCTAAAGCGTAAGAAACAGCGCTAAAGCGTAACTACGAACAAAGTCAATCAATTAATCCCACTTCCCGAGCGCGGATTTGAGTCACAATTCGTAAATTCTTTCCTTGGTTTTTCAATTCATCGCAATCTAGACCCAAAGCATCTTGCAATCTTTCCCAATAATGCCTTACCATTCGTTCCGAAACACAAATATGTCGGGCTATAATTCTATCTTGTAATCCTTCTCCAAAAGCTAAATCTAACAACTTTAACCACTCTGGTTTAACCTGCGATGCTGAATTTATATAAGGAATATCTTTACTATTAATTAATCCGTGCAAACTCCACTCAACTTTTCGCAAAAAATCAGCAGGGGAAAGACTTTTATCAGCTACGGTAAAACCTTTAATTCGTGAATCAATTTCGGGTTTTATTCGTACTAATTTTTTGAGATGGGCACTTTGAACCACTATATTTAATTGGGGATAATTCAGCATAATTTTTTTCAAAAGCTGCATTCCCGTATTTACAAGCGGTATTTCTCCATTTTTTTCCGCAATCGAAATATCCATCACAACCAAATCCGGTTTATATGTCGAAAGTTGATTTAGAAAATCGACAGCATTTGTAGCTGCGAGAATATCAGCCTGGGGATATCTTGAATGCAATACCTTAATTGTTTCATCCACCCATAATTGTTGACTATCAACTACAAAAAATTTTTGATTCATAATAGCTTCCTTTAATTAGAATATTGTTCGGATAGTTAGGAAAGGCAGAATTTAGCTAGATTCTGCCGATTCGGTACTTAGGTGTTACCGGTGGTTTGGTGAACTATATACTTATATCTCTGGATATTGGGGGGTTATGCAAAAATGAAGCAAAGTGAGAATCAGTTGTGGGTAAAAATTTGAAAGAAAATTGATAAGAAATTACTCGACAGCAGTTACGATATAACAAGCTGAGTTATTTGGCGCTAAAGCGCAACTACGAACCATTCATTCCGCTTCCCCAATCAAAGTAAAAGCAGCCCAATCGCGAGGGTTTGGATGTTGTTTCATTATCTTTAACATCGCCTGTCGCAGTGCAGTAGCCTTGTCGGGATTATTTTGCAGATTTTGATAAAATTCCGTCATTAACTCGGCTGTCGGGGCATCCGGAACCGACCACAGCGACACTAAAACACTAGGTACACCAGCACTAATCAAAGAACGAGATAAACCAATTACACCATCACCAGAAATTCTTCCCCTTCCAGTATCGCAAGCGCTTAATACGACTAGTTCAGCATTTAAATTTAAATCCAGGATTTCCCCTGCTGTTAACAATCCATCACTACCCTCATTTTGGGAAGAAGGTGAAGGTGTAAGAGCGATTCCACTATTCAAACCTTGAACATTATCAAATAAACCATGAGTTGCTAAATGAATTAATCTAGCTTGGGGTAAGCGTTGGGTAACTTTAGTTTCCGTAGCTTGATTTCCTGTTAAAGCTTGAGTTTTGAATAATTTTGCAATAGCTTTTGCTTCTTTCTCCGCTCCTGGTAGTGGTGTTAACTGTTGCGGTGTTTCGCCGATTTTGGGAGGAATTTTCGGCATCGTGGGATTACCGACGATTAACATATTACTTCCCTGTATGGGTTGTTTTCCTATTTGTTGTCTTTGTTGTCGGGTTAATTCTAAAACTTGAATTGATGGAGATGTAAGAATTGTGTGTTTTTCAATCAAATATTTACCGCTTTTATCTTGAAGTGCTGGGAAGGGAACGAGGAATAAACTACTTTGAGGAATAAAGGTAACTCTAGCGCTAGGGTTTTTGGGTAATAAGTCAGCGATGGGGTTAATTAACAATTCCTGGAGACGTTTGAGTTTATTAGTTGCTTTGGGAGCGTCGGGGTCAAAAGATACGTCAATACTGCGAAAAGCTGCACCTCTTGCTCCGATGGATTGACGACTGGTGGTTACGAGTTCCGCTAGAGTTGTGTTTTCTTTCTGCCACAATGGTTTTAAATCAGCTTTACGGAATGTGACCTCACCCGTGGGTTTGATTACCCAGATGTAGAGTTCGGATTGTTTATATTGTTGTTTACCTGCGACTTTGAAATAATCATAAATAATTGAATATTGAACTAAGGTTGAGTTTTGATTTTTAGCGATTTGTTTAATATTTTCAATATTGGGTGGTTTTGGGGATTTTTCCTGGGGGTTAGAAGAGAAACGGGAAGCAAGTAGTTCCACAAAAGCTCTAGCACGTCCTCGTTCGGATATTTCTAAAGCAGTTTCGGTTTTATTTTGAGCGATGAGGACTTGTTGTAGATTGTGATAGGTGCT
>CAKZYM010000641.1 GCA_937884685.1 uncultured Calothrix sp. | reverse complement strand
CTACTTGCTACTTGCTACTTTCTACTTTCTACTTCTAACTAATTCCTATGCCATTTAGTACCTTCTTTACTATCAATTAAGGCTATTCCTTGGGATTGTAATTCGTCGCGGATGCGGTCGGATTCGGCGAAGTTTTTGACAACTCTAGCTTGTTTTCTTTTTTGAATTAATTCTTCTATTTTTTCGTCGCTCAAACCATTATTTCTTGCCGTTGTCTCTTGCGATTCTATTTGAGTTTCTAATCCAAGTACATCAGCTAATGTAACTAATGTTTGCCACATTTCTTGTAATTTTTCGGCAGCGGTTTCTGTTTTACCTTGATGTAATAAAATTTTTCCTTCCTTTCTAAGTTCTTTTGCTAATTCAAATAGTACGCTCAATCCGCTAGAAAAATTAAAATCATTATCTACAGCTTCTTGAAAACGTTGAGTATAAGAATTTTGGGTTTGATTTTTATCGATAATTTTCCAATTTAACTTTTCACCGTATTTATGTCCAAAAACCAACCCTTCCTTAAGAGTATTCCAACCGTTTGTAGCTGCTTGGATTGCTTTTTCTGTAAAATCAATTGGTTTACGATACTGTGCTGTAAGTACAAATAACCTGACAGCCATTGGGTCAACCGATTTTAGATTTTGCGAAAAGTTGATGGGGTCGGTTTCCGTCCCATCAAACTTTTCAAGACGGATTTTGGATTTTGGATTACTTGGATTACTACTTAACCAGTTTCCGTCTAATAAATTGCGAATAGTAACAAAGTTACCCAACGACTTAGACATTTTTTCACCGTCAACTCTCACCATTCCATTGTGCATCCAGTAATTAGATAATGGTTTACCAGTAACAGCTTCGGATTGAGCAATTTCGTTTTCGTGGTGAGGAAAGATTAAATCGGCTCCACCTGCATGAATATCAATGGTTTCTCCCAGACGTTCCTTTACCATTGCAGAACATTCAATGTGCCATCCCGGACGACCTTTACCCCAAGGTGAATCCCAAGCAGGTTCTTCTGGTTTTGCTGCTTTCCACAAAGCAAAATCAAACTGATATCTTTTCTTCTGATATTCTGGGTCTTCTACATTTACCCTTTCGCTAGCACCAGCCTGCATATCTGATAATTTACGTCCCGAAAGCTTGCCATATTCATCAAATTTCTGTACTGAATAATAAACATCACCTTGGGACGCATAAGCGTATTCTTTATTCTCCAACTCGTGAATTAAGCGTTTAATTCCATCCATTGTTTGAGTAGCGCGAGGGTATTCGTCGGCTTCTTTGACATTTAACCGCTTCATATCGTCAAAATAAGCTTTGATATACTTTTCAGCTACAGCTTTCATCGACGAACCTTCTTCCCTAGCTCGCTTTAAAATTTTATCGTCAACATCAGTGAAATTCTGCACGTAACGCACTTGATAACCGCTAAATTGTAAATAGCGACGTACAACATCCCAAACAATGCAAGCTCTAGCATGACCCAAATGGCAGTAATCATAAACCGTCACCCCGCAGTAATACATCTTAACTTTCTGCGGTTCTACTGTTTTGAAGGGTTCTTGGCGACGGGTAAGACTGTTATAAACTGTTAGGGTCATGACCAATTCATTCTTAGATTTAGATATAGATAGGCAATAATAGGGTAAAGCAGTTTTGCATTATCACCTACGGTACATTATTATTTTTAATTCTTTTCCAATTCTAGTTAATTTACTGTTCTCGTCATGCATTCTACAGCAACTTCAAACCAAGTAATGGAAGAAACCAAAAAAGGATTGCCAGTTACAATTATTACTGGATTCCTCGGTAGCGGTAAGACAACTTTACTCAATCATATCTTGACCAATCAGCAGGGTTTGAAAACTGCTGTTTTAGTAAATGAATTTGGCGAAATTGGCATCGATAACGAGTTGATAGTTTCCACTGACGATAATATGGTGGAGCTAAATAACGGCTGTATCTGCTGCACCATCAACAGCGATTTAGTAGATGCAGTTTACAAAGTGATGGAGCGCCAAGAAAATAATATAGATTACTTGGTTGTGGAAACTACTGGTTTAGCAGACCCATTACCCGTTGCATTAACCTTTTTAGGAACCGAGTTACGAGATTTAACTCGCTTGGATTCCATCGTGACAATGGTAGACGCAGCTAATTACAGCGTGGATTTATTCAACTCCGAAGCTGCTTTTAGTCAAATTGCTTACGGTGATGTAATCGTTCTTAACAAAGCTGACTTAGTTAATGAAGCCGATTTAGATGCTTTAGAAATAAAAGTTCGAGACATTAAAGAAGGAGCAAGAATTCTTCGCACCACAAAATCAGAAGTCCCCTTAGCTTTAGTTTTGAGCGTCGGTTTGTTCGAGTCAGATAAGTATTTTGACGCAGCAGAAGAACATAACCACGAACATCACGACCACGAACATCACGACCATCATGAACACCACGAACATCACGACCATTCAGAATGCGGTCATGACCACCACGACCACGACCACGACCACGACCATCATTCACACCATTTAGAGAATGATGGATTTATATCGGTTTCATTCCAGACCGATAAACCGTTATCTATCCGTAAATTCCAATACTTCTTAGATAACCAGCTACCTGACAACATTTTCCGTGGTAAGGGAATATTGTGGTTTGATGAAAGCCCCAAAAGACATATATTCCACCTTTGCGGTAAACGCTTTACCCTTGACGATGATGAGTGGAAAGGTGAAAAGAAAAATCAACTAGTGTTAATTGGTCAAAATCTCGACGAAGAAGGTTTATTAAAGCAGATAGAAAACTGCGTATGTATACCTTCTACTAAAACAAAGTAAAGGTTTTGAGAAATAATCAAGAATAAGTAAAGGTTTGTAGTCAGAAGCTCTAGCTCCAAATGTCAGGACTAAAGTCCTTACTACAAACTTTTTTTGATAACTGATAACTGATAACTGATAACTGATAACTGATAACTGATAACTGATA
>CAKZYM010000640.1 GCA_937884685.1 uncultured Calothrix sp. | reverse complement strand
AACCTTAAAATCCAAAATCCGTCTTGGAAAGTTTTGGGGGAAGAGAATCTACACCTCAAACTTTCCGCAAAATCCAAAATCTAAAATTGAATAGCTCCTAACTCCTTTAAAGGCTTTTTTTAATTCTTCGTACTTTGGTGTAGTTTTGAGTTCCTAATAAAAATAACGTTGTTAGAGCAACGGTCTGACGTAGATACATCAGCGTAAAAATAATTTGAGGATAATATTTAACAGCCTGTTTACGATAATATCTTGCTTTGCTATAGTTTTGCTCATCTTGAATCGAAGACCAAGCTGCATAAATGTTAATCCAACAATAGCTACGCTCTTTTAAATAAAGTAAGTGTTTGGGAGCATTTTTAAATGTTTTTTCTATAACCCTGGACAGTTGGGGAATTATTTTTTCATTGCTTAAAGTTGTATTGTTGGAATGTCTCCGATAAAGAGTTAGAAATTCTTTGATTACTGCAAAAGGATAATTTGTGGCAATTCTAGTCCACATATCCCTATCTTCTCCAATGGTTAATTCCACATCGAATAAACCTACTTTATTAAAGCATTCAGCGCGAATCATTGCTGAACCACCAGGGGATATCATATCTTGAATCACAATTTTTTCCCATACATTTCCCTCAGCATGAGAAACTTTGGATACTCCTATCGGTTGACCAAATTGGTCTATAAAAGCAGTCCAAGTGTAAACTAAACCCGCAGCAGGATTAGCGTCGAGACAAATTACTTGCTTTTCTAACTTTGTCGGTTCCCACAAATCATCAGCATCAATAAAGGCGATATATTCCCCTTGAGCGTTGCAAATTCCTGTATTTCGTGCTGCGGAAACACCCTGATTTATTTGCGAAATCAACTTCACTCGCGAGTCTGATATTTGTGAAGACCACTCCACAATATCATCAGAACTACCATCATTAATAATCAATATTTCAAATTCAGTGATAGTCTGCTGCAAAACACTTTTCAGAGTCTGCGTCTGATTATTCATTGCGTTATTAGCTGGAATAATTACGGATACTTTTGGCATAGTTGGATTTTGGATTTTGGATTTTAGATTCCCGTACACAGCGAACAATACTTTGCAATTTTGGATTTTGTAGTTTCCCGTTCTTCTCGAAACTAGGTTGAAGTATAGATTTATATCCCTAAAAAATTTTCTCAAACAGGTTTTGGATTAGGGTAAAAGATTAGGAATAGGGAATATTGATTGTTTCAACTTATCATTTCTGTTTTGTTTTGATAGTCTCTAAAATCGCATCGCGGTATTTGACAGCGATGGTGTCCCAACTAAACCTCAAAACATTATTAACAGCCTTTTGTTGCAAATTTATTTTTACTTTTAATACTTGAAACAATGCATCTGCATATTTTTCGGTGTTCGTCACATCGCACAATATACCGCTATCCCCAACAATATAACGGCGCATTTCATCATCAGTTGTAACTACTGGTAAACCACTTGCCATTGCTTCCATATAGGCTAAACTAAAAGGCTCATTGATGGAAGGAAGGGTAAATATATCTACGCTGCGATAAACTTCTGGCATTTTTTCAAAAGGAAATGTGCATATTTTAAAACGATTAGATCCAAGTAATTTATCTCCCTGTTTCTGAAAATAGTCTCTATCTGGGCCGTCTCCACATAGCAATAAACTTACTTGTGATAAACGAGAAATAGCCTTGATTGCTAAATCTACTCTTTTGTGGTTGTTACGATTTAAGGAAGCAACACACAATACAACCGGTGTTGTTAAGCCAAAGTTTATCTTAGTTCCTTGGCTTGTAAATCTTTTTAAATCAACTCCATTAGGAATAATATTTATCTGTTGAGTTGGCTTAATATTGCGAGCAAATGCAGCCGTTTTTTTATCGAAAACTATTAAACGGTCTGGAGAAAAATGCAGATTTCGCTTCAAACATTTACCCTGAGCTAGCAAACCATTATGTTCGGTATAAAGTATAGGAGTTCCTTTGATAGCCCGTACAGCAGCAGCTATTGCTAAGCCACCATAATCATTACAAGGAAAGATTAAATCAGCAGAATTAGTTAAACAGCGAGTTACACAAGGTAGAAAATTAGTTAGATGCTCAATAACAATTTCAGGGTGATTTGCAAAGCGATTTGCTATTTTTTTAGTCAATGCTCGATTGATAAAATCATAAGTATAAGCCCGAGAAACACCCCCAGTTTCGCGAGAAAATTCACCACATTCAGCACCACTTAAAAGTTCTACATCAAAGTAAGCACTCAGACGACGAGTCATTTCTATTGCAAAAATCTCAGAACCACCACTCCAATTCACTCCAGCACTGGGATGAATAATGGTAATTTTGTAAGGTTTTCGCTTAGTTTGGGACTCTTCTAAGGAAGAATCGGTCGCATTTATTAGTTGTCGAATCACTTTATTGAACTCTATATAAAAAAATTGAAAAAAATAAAAAAGGAAGATTTAAGAGTTAGGAGTGAGGAGTTAGGAATTAAAAGTTAGGAATTAATAATTAAAAATTTTGTCCTCCTCCTCTAACCTTTGACCGTAAACCTAAAATCCTCAAACCATCCGCAGTTGCGACCCTTGGAGAGACCCCAAGACCTTACTGCTCTCTAAATTTATTCATGGGGACAATCTAAATATGTCCAAATGACACGCTACCAAGACCGTAAATCCAAAATCCAAAATCGTTTAACCTCTCATCAAGTTTTCACGGTGGAAAATCGGCGACGTATACTGCAAGTCAAAGAATGGATACGGCTGAAACCATTGCTCCCAAAGATTTGTAGAAGTGCGATCGCCAAGCTTAAACGAATAAAGTTGGGGGAAAAGAGTATAGAGAAATAATGTTTAATTGACTGGTTGCGAAAATAAGCTGCTTGTCGAGGATAACCTGTTTGCAAAGCTTTCCAAGCGAGGTAAACATTAGCATAAGCGTAAGTACGTTTTTTGATATGGGACAATTCTTCAGGTACCAACTGAAATATTTGCTCAATGGAACTCAAATCCTGCTCAAGCATTTGCCAATTGTTGGTTGTATTATTGGGATGCTGACGATAAAAAACTAATGGCTCTTTTACTAGTGCAATCGGATAAACTGAAGCGATACGTACCCAGAGTTCCCAATCTTCTGAAGAAGTTAAATTATTATCAAAGCTTCCGACGGTTTCCAAACAGCTACGACGAACAATCACCGAAGAAGTAACTATTGTATTTTTCTCCAGTAATTGTTCCAGAGCATTACCTTCTACGTTAGACGTAAATTCCCTCCCTAATAATTTACTTTCTTCATCAATTAATGCCATTTCGGTATGTACTAAACCGGAGTAAGGGTTTTTTATAAATAATTGCAGTTGTTTTTCTAATTTGGTTGACTCCCATAAATCATCAGCATCAAGAAATGCGATATATTCTCCTGTTGCATTCTTGATACCTAAATTTCTTGCTGCTGAAACACCTTGATTTTTTTGTGAGATAAATCTAACTCTCGGGTCTTCGATTTGAGCAGCCCACTCTATAACATTATCGTAACTTCCATCATCAATAATTAAAACTTCAAAGTCTGTAAAACTTTGTTTCAAAACACTTTCTAAAGTTTCAGGCAAATATTTAATTGCGTTATAAGCAGGAATAATAATAGAACAACATGGCATGTAAATTAAACCTCTTTCTAAAAAACACTGCTTAACAAAATTATTACGTATTTATCAATATTTTCGCTTCTATATTTGGATATACATTTTTACTATTTTGGTATTCTTAACATCGAATAGAAAACAAAGAACAGACACTATACAAAATTAATCAATCATTTTAGTTATGGAAGATAGTATTTTTTTCAACTTAAGCTTAATAATGCTTTTAATATACATCTAAATATGAAATACGAAATATTGAATAAAAATGATATTAAGCATTTAACTATTTCAACTCCCAACTCCCAACTCTTAACCCCCAACTCCTAACTCCTAACTCCTAACTCCTAACTCCTAACTCCTAACTCCTAACTC
>CAKZYM010000639.1 GCA_937884685.1 uncultured Calothrix sp. | reverse complement strand
CAAGCTCAAAAACTTTGTCCGGTGCTATTTGTAGGTATGGTACCTGTAAACGAGGCGAAAATGCCTTTCCTCGATTGCTTGTATTACAATCACGACGACCAGCACCGTTACAAAGAAGCGACTAGACTTGCTTGTCGGAAACAGGGAATACCTTACTTAGATATATTCGACAAATGGATGCAGCAACCTGAAATTTGGAGAATCAACCGTTTGAGTAGCGATGGTCTTCATCCCAACACCCTTGGTTATCAAACTTTATTAGAAGACGTAACTAATTGGGAAGCAATTGCTCGTTTTAATTCTAGCAGTCACTACCGGCTAACTTCATGAAAACTTTACAAAAAATTTTCAAACCTAAGTATTTGCCGAAAGCATCACAAGCTTATTGAATCGTTCAATATGAGTGGCGTTTTTTGATGTTTTATAGTTATGGCTGTACTTATTATGGGAATGAGGAATGGGTAATAGGTAATAGGTAGTGGGTGATAGGTAAAGTTACTTCTAACTTTTAACTCTTAACTCCTAACTCCTAACTCTAAATCCAAAATCCAAAATCCAAAATCCAAAATTCTTATGACTCCAACTTTATTTGGCCGTTGGCAAACTCGTTTACTATTGCTGTTTACAGTAGGTTTATTTGTTAGCTTGCCATTTGCTATGGGTTTAATTGGTTCACCACCAGGAGATGTATATTTCTGGATACTTTTCTATGTCGCGATTTTTGGCTTGGGCTGGGATGTAGTGTACAACCAAATACAAAAGTATCGTTGGGATAGAGATTGGCCCGCTGTGCATCAATTATTCGCCGGAATTTGGGAATTCATATTTATAGTTTGTGGAGTAAAAATTTTAGGATTTTTACCTACACCTATTCCAAAAGAAGAATTACCTTTGTTCTGGGTTTTCTTTCACTATTCTGTTGTTTGGCTTGCTGTTTTTCTTGCTTCTCAAAGCATAATGCGAATAATTTTTGTTCGCTGGCGCTTTTTTGGTGGACAGTGGCTTTAAAGACTTATTGTTAGAAATGAATACCTTTGTAGAGACGTAGCACTGCTACGTCTTTAAATTTAGCGAATAGAATTAAAAATGTGGGATGCTCTTCACAAATCTGGTTTCTCAGCCAAAGCTTAAACATAAATTTTACAAACATCCTCTAAGTTACTACCCGAGCATGAAAAAAATAGATTATTGTAATATAGAGCAATTAATTTCATCAATATTCTTACATTATGAAATAAATAATTGCTAAAAATTGATTGCTAATTGATAATAACTTCATTCGCTTTTAGTCCTAAGCTATTAGCAATTATCAATTCATAAGCCAAATAGAAGGCTTAGACTATGAAGGATAAAAATAATGAAAAAGCAATTCAAGAATAGGCTCGTTGTGCGTAAGTGCAAGCGATTGATTCGTGCTAGCTTGTTTGGCTTGTATGCTGCAATTGCTTTCAATACTAATAGTAGTATTGCTGCACCCGCAGGAAAATTAGAAGATTGGCGATTTTCTCCTCAAGGTTCGCAGTTAGAAATCTCCGTTTCAGCACCAGTTAAACCCCAGTATTTTTATCTGTCTCAACCTCCTCGTATTGTTGTCGATTTACCAGATACAAAGTTAGGTTACGTTTCTACTCAACAAAATTACAACGGAGCAGTTCAGAGAATTCGAGTTTCTCAGCTAAACGAAGATATAACCCGTATTGTTATGGATTTAGCTCCAGGGACTTTTTTCGACCGCAATCAAGTACAGCTACAGCCTTTTTCCTGGGAAAATCCTACTCGTTGGTTATTTCGTCCTGTAATTGCAAGTAACGGAAATTATTTATCACCAGGATATCCGTCTATTGGAGGTGAACTACCACCTGGTGCTACTGGTCAATTACCACCAGGTGCTTATGACCCGTCACAATTACCGTCCAGTACTTTTTCACAGGAGCACCCACCAGGTACTCTTCCACCTATACAACCATCAAATACCCTTCCACCTATACAACCATCAAATACCCTTCCACCTATACAACCATCAAATCCTCTTCCACCTGGTGTGATATATAACAATCCTTCACAACTTCCACCAGGTATGAATACATCACCATCATCATTGACAACCCCTTTTCCATTAGCACCTGTGGAGAATAGAAATATAGGTGAACCAGCCGTAAGCGTACCACCAATAAACACAATCAATTTACCTCCTTTATCCCCACAAATTCCCAATTCAGCTCTTCCACCTGCAAGATTTCCTTCACCATCAGGAAATTTTAATTCTCCCCCTCCCTTCTTATCTACACCAGCATCTAACCTTCCAATAACTAATACACAAACAAATTCAATAGATTCTTCTGGTTCCCAAGTTATTGACTTCGGAGAACCCTTTCCCACTCCCAGTCGATGAAAATTTTGAATTAAAATACAAAGCAGATTAAAAACAGATTTTTTGCAGTAAATAGTGAATAAAAAATAGTAGAGACGCGATATTTTAGATATCTAATATATCGCGTCTCTACATTAATCTCAGCTATTCTTGTTAACTACAACATTAGAACCGTTCTGTGTCTACCGGAACGTCTATAGCTCCTTCTTCGTTAATAAAGAAGTTTTTCGCTGCATCATTTTGATAGATGCATTTAATATCAAGCTCTTTGCTATCTAATCTACCTGTAAAGCCAAAAGTATTTAAACGGTTCTTACAATCTCTAACCTGATCTGATGTTACTAATTTTTTCTGTCTGAGAATCTCCCAGTTACTTTGACGCAAAACGCATCCAGGACGCATACTGGGTTGAGCTACATAAACATTAAAGGGGTTAAGAGTTACAAATAATCTAGCATCCATCACCATTGCACTCGCTCCATACTGAACGCAAACCTCTGGATATGGCGCATTTCTATCGATAAAATCACGAGAAGCTACATTCGACGGAGAAAAAGTTGCGGTAGAACTAAAAGCGATACCAATACCAATACCTAGAATAAATATGCCCCCCAGAATGGCAATAGTTGTGAAATTAAATACTGAGGAGAGAGGATTAGAACCTCTTGAAGAGGTATTACCCGACCTATTATTATATCTACGTGTCATGTTTGTTTTTTTAACTTCACGCCTCGGACAACAGGAAGTATTGTAAAAATATCTCCCTCTTTAAGTATGACGATTCTTTTATCAAATTGTCCGCTACTTTAACAATAATGTTTCAAATGAACTACAAATAAACAAGTAGCAAGTAGCAAGTAACAAGTAGCGAGTAAGGATTAATAAGTAAGAAATGATTAAGGAATAAGCTGTTGAGCAACTTGCAACAACCATAAGTTTTTAGTTCACTTTCTACTTGCTACTTACTACTTAACCTGAGTTCGGGATAAGCTAAAACCCTGGTTGTGTCGTTAACTGATTTTGGTCTTTATAGACGTAATTACGTTGTTTTAGCGATTTATCAACTGATAAAAGTAGAATTCATTCCTTAACCCGAACTGACGTTACTTGCTACTTACTACTTACTACTTACTACTTACTACTCATTCCTGACTCACTACTCCCTTCTGTCCAATTATCGCTAGCTAGCCAATGCAAAGGTTTCTTCTAAAGGCATAAAACGGAAAGCTCTGTCCCCACCTCTTTCGATAACAACTTTTACTTTTGGCTCGATTTTGGGTAGATTTGCCAAGTATTGCAACTCTTGGTCATCAAGAATATGACCATCAACAATCCACAATACTAGCCCTTTGGATTTTGGAGGCAAGTTTTCTAATTGAGTACTAATAATTGGCGGAACGTAATACACATAACCAACCGCTGCTCCTTTATCAGTACTTTTTTTACCTAAATGCGGGGGTCGTACACCGTGAACTCCAGTCAAATAAGCTGCTACATCACCCAAACCCTTACCGCTAAGACACAAAGCGTTGTAGCCCTTCGCACGTAATCGACGACGATACCGACCTTCAAAACCGCCTTCCAAAGGTGCATATACCCCAAGAGCGCCGAATTTCTCTAATTTGCGGATAAAACCGCCACCAGTAGTTAGTAATGCCATAGACCTTTTTCAAATATCGCTTCGATAATTCTATTATCAGTTATTAGTTAACGGTTAACGGTTAACAGTTATCAGTTATCAGTAAAGAGCTTTGTATTGATAACCTTTAACTTCCAATACCATACATATAACTATAAAAATGACTAGCCGGACGCAGATAGGCTTTGTTTTCATAGCCCCAGGCTTAAAATCTGAGGTCTACTATTCACTGATAACTGATAACCGTATGTCCTTTAAGGGCACGCTTAGTCTAACGACTCACTGCGTGAACGCTAACGCTGAAAAATTCTGGACAAATGAAAATAGATAATTTACAATTTTAGATTGTGACCAATTTTTGGAAACAAGCCGTCTTATTGGTTAAACTCCTGACTGAGAAAATTTTAAGGATTTGTAGAAAAATCTATAAAAATAAGTTAGTCAAAGTTGACAAGAGAGTGGTAAATTAGGAAGTCTTGAGGTAAACTTAGGACGTTTGACTGAATCTTAAATAAATTCTGAATTATTTTAAGACTTCTGAAAACAAAGTGGTGATGTTGGTGACGGCATAGCGTCAGCCTTTGAAAGAAGGATACTGAGCGGGTTTAGCCGCTTAAGTCCAGCGAACGAATAGTAAATGTGCCAAAGTTATTGCTTGAATAAGGCAATACTGCATGAATTGCAAAGCTTCACAAGCATTGCATTTTTAAATCTTTAGTCCTTTCCATTAGGAAAGGTACTTTTGACTGCGCCGATAAATCAAAAATACTTTTATTTTTCTTTTATTAGATGTAGTGCAGATGGATGAAGGACAAGAACTCTCCGATGGAAGTTGGATAGCTATTACCTAAGCATTTCCGGACTTCTGAGTTTTCTTGATAATAAGGCGGGTAGTTTCTTGAAAAAGTAACATTACTAATTGCCTCCAACATTTAGAGTTCCGATTTAAGCGGAAAACGTAGTAGTTAGGAGACTTGTAACTGTGTCTGTAGGTATTCTCGGAACAAAAGTGGGTATGACTCAGGTTTTTGACGATGCAGGAGCAGCGATTCCTGTAACCGTTGTCAAAGCTGGGCCATGTACTGTAACCCAAATCAAAACACAGCAGACCGACGGTTACTCCGCCATTCAGTTAGGCTATGGTGAAGTAAAAGAAAAAGCTTTAAATAAGCCGAAAATGGGGCATTTAGCAAAAGCTTCAGCCTCACCTTTACGGCACCTGGAAGAATATCGTGCTGAAAATACGGATGACTATTCTCTAGGTCAGCAGGTTAGTGCTGATATTTTTGAAGCAGGTCAGCTGGTAGATGTAGCTGGAACAAGTATTGGTAGAGGTTTCGCGGGAAACCAAAAGCGTAACAACTTTGGTAGAGGTCCGATGTCTCACGGTTCTAAAAATCATAGAGAACCGGGTTCTATCGGTGCTGGTACTACTCCCGGTCGTGTTTATCCCGGTAAGCGGATGGCAGGACGTTTGGGAGGTAAGCGCATTACCGTTCGCAAGCTAAAAGTCGTGCGAGTCGATGCAGAGAAAAATTTATTGTTAATTAAGGGAGCTATTCCTGGTAAGCCAGGAGCATTAGTTAATATCCTCCCTGCAAAAGAGGTGAAATAGTCTATTTGATTTTTGATTGGGGATTTTTGATTTTGGATTAAGTCTGAAATTAAATTATTGGTTTTGTGGAAACACAATTACCTAGTGGTAAGGCAATTTACCTATAACTAAAAATAAATTTCAATCCGAATCATAGCAGCACTTTAATTGATTCATAGAGATAATCCAAAATCTAAAATCTGTCTTGGAAATTTTGAGGGGAAGAACATCTACACCCTCAAATTTCCGCAAAATCCAAAATTGATTGAGAGATGACTAATTTAAGAAGGACATAGAAATGGTAGATTGTGCAGTTAAAAATTGGCAGGGAGAAGAAGTCGGACAGAAATCCTTGGAATTGAAAGTTGCTAAGGAAGAAAGTGCTTCTCATGTCGTCCATAGGGCTTTGGTTCGACAAATGACTAATGCTCGTCAAGGAAATGCAAGTACTAAAACCCGCGCCGAAGTTAGAGGTGGTGGTCGCAAACCTTGGAGGCAAAAGGGAACTGGACGCGCTCGTGCGGGTTCTACTCGTTCGCCATTATGGCGTGGTGGTGGTGTAATCTTCGGTCCAAAACCTAAAGATTACAACTTAAATATGAACCGTAAAGAGCGCCGTTTAGCTTTACGTACAGCTTTGGGTAGTCGTTCCGAGGACATGATTGTAGTTGAAGAATTCAGCGAACAATTACAGCGTCCTAAAACCAAAGAATTAGTGCAAGCTATCTCTCGTTGGGGTTCTCAACCAGAACAAAAGACTTTATTAATATTGTCGGAACGTTCGGAAAACGTATATTTATCAGCCCGCAATATAGAAAACGTCAAGCTGATGATAGCAGACCAACTTAATGTTTTCGATTTACTGCACGCAGATAAAATCGTGGTCACAGCATCAGCAATAGATAAAATTCAGGAGGTCTACAGTGCCTAAATTTGACCCCCGCAATCTTCCCGATTTAGTACGTCGTCCGATTGTTACCGAAAAAGCAACAATTCAGATGGAGTACAACAAATACACTTTTGAAGTATTGCCAAAAGCAACTAAAACTCAAATAAAAGCCGCAATCGAAGGTTTATTTGATGTCAAAGTTTTAAAAGTAAATACCGCAGTACAGCCTCGGAAAAAGAAGCGCGTCGGTAGATTTATCGGATTCAAACCTCAATATAAGCGAGCGGTTGTCACCGTAGCATCCGG
>CAKZYM010000638.1 GCA_937884685.1 uncultured Calothrix sp. | reverse complement strand
GGGGTAGAATATTTTGAGAGAGTGTCTTATCTATAGGATTACTATTTGATTTTTGTTAGCGGAGCGTGTCCGGAGGACATAATATACGTAGGGTGTGTTGTCGCGAAGCGCAACGCACCACTATATAAAGGTTTCGGTGCGTTAGACTAGCGTCGTAACGCACCCTACAAATACCTAATTTTTTTCAATATTCAAAGCGGATTCCTATAGTAGGTAGTAAGTAGCAAGTAGGGAACAAAAATAGTATTTACTATTAATCTCAATTAATAGAGTTTGTTCCCTTTGTATAGTAGGCTTTTCAAGCT
This sequence comes from uncultured Calothrix sp., assembly GCA_937884685.1. GTDB lineage: Bacteria > Cyanobacteriota > Cyanobacteriia > Cyanobacteriales > Nostocaceae > Rivularia. The sequence goes on along the minus strand of CAKZYM010000638.1, from coordinate 2,868 downwards.
AATTATCAATCACCGATTAGCGATTACCAATTACCAATTAAATAATCTCTATACCGATACTGAGGAATTATTATTTTTCTGTTTTTTCTGTAATTTATGAAGTTGCGATTTCACAATCATTGAAACACCACCACTAGGAACAATTGTAATTCCTCGTCGCACGGGTAAAGCTGGTTTTTTATCCACTAATTCCAACTCAAATTTTTGGATAATAGTTGCTAAAATCAACTTCATTTCATACACAGCAAAAGCTGAACCAATACAGCCGCGATAACCTCCACCGAAGGGTAGATATTCAAATGCAGAAAATTTTCTATCTAAGAATCTTTCGGGGATAAATTTATCTGGTTGTTGATAAGTTGTTTCCTGACGATGAGCTAAATATATACAAGGAACTAAAACAGTTCCTTCAGCAAACTTTTCTCCAGCAACTTCTACTTTATCTACAGCCATTCTTGGAGTACAAATTAAAGCTATGGGGTGAAGTCGCATGGTTTCGGAACAAACTGCACTTAAATAAGGTCGTTGAACGATTTTTTCTGGAGAATTATTATCTTTACTATCTAAATTATCTACACTTTGTAATTCGTTAATTAACTTATTTTTTACTTCTGGATGCGAGTGAATCATCTGAAATAACCAAGCTAGAACTCCGGAAGTAGTTTCGTAACCTAATAATAATAAAGAAACTAATTGGTCGCGTAATTCCTTATCAGTCATTTTTTCACCATCTTCGTCCCTCGCTGACATCAAAAGACTTAAAATATCTTCACCAAAATGACCATTACTTGCTCTACGTTCAGAAATCTCTGCATATATTAACGTATCAATTTCCTCCCTTCTTTTAAGATAATTTCCCCAGGGACTCCATTTTCCCAAATCTTGCTGTAAAGGGGGAAAGAAAAATAAGCTAGAAAACAATGGTTTAGTAATATCGTCTAATAGCGCGGTTAATAGCTTTATTAATTTTTCGTAACGTTCTCCGGGAGTTATTCCAAATACTACCTGTAAAATAATTTGTAAAGTAATATCTGGCATTACTTGCTGCATCGACACGATATTACCCGGTTGCCAATCGCGAATTACATTATTAGTAATATTGCATATCGTATCCCCATAAGATTTTAGGCGATCGCCATGAAAAGGAGGCATTAATAATTGTCGCTGCCGATTATGGGATTTACCCTCTTGAAAGACAATAGAATCGCTGCCGAATAACGGTTTGAATACGTGAGTAGCTTTTTTAAAATCTAATTTATGAGCGGGAATAGCAAAACAATCATTAATAGCTTCGGGACTGCTGAAAAACACAACCGGAGGAGAATTTATACCCAATACTCTTAAACTAAAGGTATCTCCATATTTTTGTGCATGGTTATCGAAAAAATTGATGGGATTAGCAATTAATTGGAGAGTTTGGATTAACGGATTAGCCATTCGATTTTAGATTTTAGATTTTGCGGAAAGTTAATGAAGAGAAGTTGAGGGGAAGATATTCTTCCCTCAAACTTCGGAGGGTAGTTTTCCGTCCCATTAAACTTTTCAAGACGGATTTTGGATTGTTTGTAGCTTCCCTATTTTCTCACTTTCACGATACCTAAGACTCTTAATTAATTGTAAATATAATCTGATAATTGTAATTGCTCGTAGGGTATATATCCAGGAAAAGAATATCTCAACGAATCCTTAAATTATCAAATATTTGCAGAAAATATCGGATATAAAACAACTAACGAACCCGTAGGGGCTTCTCCCCGTTGTAGCGACTGCGGAGAATTTATTCCAAGGTGTTTATGAAAGCTAACTGACACTGGTGCAAGATATAAGATAAATAGGACTGAAATACAAACTATCAAAAATAATACGAAGAACTCTAGTTGTAATTATTCAATTTCATAAGTTTTGGGACTCTCTAACCAAACAAAATCCCGAATATTAACTCAACTGATATTTACTGGAGAGATTGATTTAAAAGACCGATGTATATAATTTTACTTATCTAAATATTTTGCAATGTTTCGACCGCTTATTGATGCTATTATCAATAGTCCAACAGCATTATAGGAGTTACAGTATGTAACATACTATTGGTAGGCTGGCGAAAGTAATTAAAACTTTTATTATTATTAACTTTAAGCTTAGAAACTCGTTATTTTTTTGTAGTACGCAAACTGTTTTTTGAGACTTTTTTCTATAATTCATAAAAAAAATCTGATTGCTGTTTACATAAGTTAGTATTCGATACTTGTCTATTTGACTCTGACATTTAAATAGTGAGATGATAAAAAATTTTGTTTTCATCAAGTAAATTCTTGTTTAGACCAGAATTGAGTTTGCTAAACTTTTTTAAAGGACAGACAGAATAATTGATAAAACTGCAAGAAGATTTAGTTCGTATTCATCTATTGGATGCTCATTGAATTTGGTAAACAATTAACTATAGTTCCGAGCAACCCAGAGAGAATAAAACAATAATTTTGTAAAATTCTGCTACACTATTTTTGACGGGGGAAAGCGGGGTCGAAAACCCCTATGTCCCGTCAAAACGCCGGAACCTAGATAATTGAATAGTTTCAGAGTTTCATACTCTTATGTTTCAATATTCCTTAATCGCTGAAATGGGGTTTTTAAACTCCCCCGTCAAAATCGGTTGTGGAATTCGCTCTGTTCAACGCTTTTGGGTGGCAGAGTTTCTTATTTATTAATCCCGGAAACGGGATTGAAACATTAAATCTTTATTTTGTAACAAGGAACCTAGGATTTGTTTCTTATTTATTAATCCCGGAAACGGGATTGAAACATGTCGCTTGTTTTGTCTACGCTTTGATCGTTAGCGTTTCTTATTTATTAATCCCGGAAACGGGATTG
>CAKZYM010000637.1 GCA_937884685.1 uncultured Calothrix sp. | reverse complement strand
CACTATTAAAATTACCCTGGCAATAACCAACACGTAGCCAATTGGCCACCAGTGAAATAAGACGCTGGCGAAATAGCTTAGCCAACTCAACCAATTGACCTGCAAAATCAAGGTTTTGATTAATGTCGCTTTTGTATTCTCGCTCAATTAAATGCGACACCATCATGCTCAGTTCTTCTAATGCTCTTGGATGAGCATTGCTGCGAGCGCGGCGGGCAAATAACTCTAGCTGACCAACGCGCAAAAAGGATGGTGCAACGCGAGTTGAAATGGCCACGGGATTGTCCACCAAAATATCAGGGTCAAGGTCGTGGGAGTCTTGAGAATACCAAGGCCGGGTAACGGTCTGGGATTTAGAAACATACAGTGTCAAAGAGCGCGATGTCGGAACACCTAAAGCCTGCATGTATTCTTGCGCTAGAAACTCACGCACACTTGAACGTAGTACTGCGCGCCCGTCGGCACCACGGCAATAAGGCGTTGGGCCACCACCTTTCAATTGCATTTCCCAGCGCTGGCCATTGATGATTCCTTCAAATACAGATATCGCCCGACCATCGCCATAACCATTACCCGTACCGAATGGACAATTTTGGATATATTCGGTGCCATAAATCGACAGTGCATAACCAGTCGCCCAGCCAACCTGACGCATAGGCTCATGGGCAGCAGAGATATCACCAGAAAATACATGGCGAAATTTTTCATCAAGCGCCAGCTCATCGCTCAACCCAAGTTCCTTAAAAAAAGTGCTACTATGGGCTACGTATTCTGGTTCTGCAAGCGGTGTGGGTGTCACAGGTACAAAATGACCAGAAAAAACTTGGCGGGCACGGCGATTGTCACCATTGACCGTGGCATCAGGGTCTGCATTTAAGGTGTCCATCAGAGAATAATCCGCCAATTGCACAAACTCATCGAAGGTTGTTACGCAGGGTTCAAAAGATGGTTTAGATGGATATGACATGATATAAAATTATTGAATGCGCCCCCTAAATTCTAACTCCTAACTATTTCCAATTTCCTAAAACTATCGCCATTAAAGCAATACAAATCATAATGACTAACATCAACTTACCACCAGGAACCAGGTTTTGATTTAATTCCTTATATTTATCTCGCTGTTTCCAAGCCATTACAGCAGGAATCACACCACCCAATATTGAAACGCTGAAGGTACCAGCATAATCCAGAGCAGTATAGAAGATATTGGGATTTAGTGCAGAAAAACCCATTGGAGGAAACAAAATCAGCGAAATCAACGGTAAACTTGCTTCAGAATTCCCCGAAAACAAATTCATATCCTTGAACAAATCCCGCAACCCGTAGAAAAATCCAATAAAAGACGTTGCGATCGCAAACTCAGAAAACACTGTAACCAAAATCCCCAACCACTCTCCAGCATCACCAGCACGCAAAACTTGTAACGGGTCAAAAACACTAGTGCTACCAATATTTTCTAGCATCGTCGGAGTTACACTTCCCAAAATCACCGCATTCCACAGCAAAAACATTGTCAAGGGAATCGCAGAACCCACAACAATAGATTGACGAACCTTACCCGCATCTCCTTCCAACTGGGTTGCGACTACAGGAATAATATTATGAAAAAACAGCGCTACTAACATTACTGATAGCGCAGGAGGTAACGCACTCCAGTCTTGAGATAATAAAGAATTCGGATTAACTTGGGTAGCTCCCAACAACAGCAACCCAATAAATGAAGCGATAACAATTCCGACAAAAAAGCTATTTAATTTTTCAATAAATCTGTCTCTTCCCAGATATAAAATAGCCCCGAATATCACAGCAAACCCCGTACTTCCCATCCATGTAGGTGTGGGAGGTAAATCCCATATTCCTTCAATTGCAGAGATTAGAATTTCTCCACCTTGAGAAACATAAGCTATTAACAGAGCATAGTGCAAAAACAGATAAGCACCACCCGCAAACCGTGCTTCCATTGCACCCAAAGTGCTTTCTACCATTGCGAGCAAACCATTAGTAGCGCGTCCGCTATGACGCATACCATTTAAACTCACCTCTGCAATCAGCAAGCCCGTTAGCACAGTATAAAGCCAAACCCCTATTAATAAAGCCGTAGAAGGTAAAACACCAGAAGGTAAAGTCACCGCAGGTAAAGCCAAAATTCCCGCACCTACAGTAGTTCCAGCAATCAGAGCCGTACTTCCAATAACACTACCAGGTTTGTGAACGAGCTTATTTCCATCAAAAGACAGATTAGAAAACAACCGAGTAGTTTCTGAAATATTTAACTTGTCAATTGCTTTCATGAAAAAATAAATGTGAACTTTTGTTAACTATTTTAGCAAAATGTTGAGGGTTAGTGATTTCTCACTCCTATCCCCTCTTCTTGATAAGGAGAGGGGTGTAATATTGAAAACATATTTTCTATTGCTATCAAATACTAATTAATATTATGTACGGAGCAAATCCAAACGAAAAACATCCGATGGAAGGATTTCCTCAAATCTGTTTTATCAAGAATACAGTCACAAATCCAAATATAATTATTGGCGATTATACTTATTACGATGATTTAGAAGATTCTGAAAACTTTGAGCGAAACGTTC
>CAKZYM010000636.1 GCA_937884685.1 uncultured Calothrix sp. | reverse complement strand
TCTGCATTTTCAGACCTTTTTAGAGCAAGATTTATCATTTCTTTTGGGTCTTCTACTAAATCGAATAATTCTAAATCATTGCTTGCATATAAATCTTCGAGATTAGATGGTTGGTTATGTTCGGTGGGAGAAAAGTAGCGAGTAAACTTATACCGACCATCAAAAACTGTGCGAAGACTACCTCTTTTTTTCATATTCGGGAGAGTCGCTTGTTTAATCACTTTTCTTACTCCCCCATCTGGATTTTTTACTGTGGATAAAAAGCCAAAAAACTCGCTGTCATTGGTCATTAGACCGCTATAAGTAAATAAAATACTATCGCGTATCTCATTGATATCAGCTTGTTCTGGTTGATTAAGTAGTGTTGTCAAATCGTTTCCAGGTAACTTTTGTCCTGCTAGCTCAACTTGACGTTCAGCACTAACCCCAGCTATAGATAAAAATGTGGGTACAAAATCGATATGAGAGGTTAAAGCTTGACAGTTTTGTCCCCCTTTGACATCGGGATGAACTATATAAAAAGGTAAATGAATTGTTTCCTGATAAGCAAATGGCCCTTTTCCTCTAAGTCCATGAGAACCAGCCATTTCACCATGATCCGAGGTGAAAATGATAATAGTATTGCGGCTTAAATCTAGATTATCTAACTCTTGTAAAATCCTATTTACTTGTTGGTCTACATCCCGAATACAGTTGATGTAGTAATTATTTAAACGTTGCCAAGGTTCATCTTCTGGAGGGACTGCACCTACAACATAGCTCCACATTTTATCAAACTCACCATGAGCTTGGGGACGACCGGGTTCATCAAAAGGTTGGTATAAATTACTAGGTAAAGGTGTATCCCATTTAGCCTGGTAAAGTTTGTGAGCAGGTGAAGAAGCTATGTCCAAGATTAGATTACCAGTATCTTGTCGGTTTTCTCCTTCTGCATCTGTATTGAAATACATCACATCATGGGGATTAACAAGGCTAACTGTCAAACACCAGGGTTTATTGTCATCATTGAGAACACGTCCTCGATTTCTTAACCAACGAATAGCACTTCCTGCAACCAAATTATCGTGAAGATACCCTCCTAAAGTATGACCAATAATGTCACCAGGGTCGTAGTAATCGTAATCGGAGAAGCCATAATTATCCATGACTTTGGTTAAATTTACAGGCTTATTAGCGGAATCAAATTTACGGTTGAGATGCCATTTTCCTTTATAAGCAGTGTAATATCCAGACTTGCGTAATAGATGTCCATAAGTAGGAATATCTGTGGAAAGATTCGGGACATAGGGCGCATTGGTGTTTTCAAACATACCGTTGACGGTCGTCGATAGCCCTGTTAAAAGTACTGAGCGTGATGATGTACACATTACAGCCGAAGTGTAATGGTTATGAAAAGTAATACCAGTTTGTTGTAAACGCTCATGTGCTGGTAGAGTTAGTCCTTGAGGCAATTGATGGAAATATCTTTCTTGGTCTGTAAATATAAATAAGATGTTGTAACCGTCAGCCTGGGAAGATTCGATATTTTTCACTGTAATAGTGCTGAAATTCATTTTTTTGCTTCAATAATTTCAGCATCATTTAATTTCAAAGGAATATCATTGACAGTTACGGACAAAGCCTGTTGTTATTTTTGACCATTAATAATTACACTTTTCGGTAATGGTCAAAAATATACAGCATATTTCATCTTTATGAGGTACACCCATACGGGCAAGGATGCCCGTACCACAAGAGTTTTTAGATACAATTCTGTACCTCATCTAACTGCAAGCTGCTGTAATCAAAACAACTAGAACCATTCGACGCTTTAGTTTGTTTCGAGGAACTAAAACAGTAAATATTATATCCTCAATCAAGTAAACCTTTTTCCCGCGCGCGGATTTGTGTTAAAGCTCGAACGTTTTTTCCTGGTTCTGGATAAATTCCCAATGCATCCTGAATTTTCGACCAGTAGTGACGAATCATCCGTTCTGACTTATACATTGATTGAGCAATAGCTTTATCTTGCAAACCTTCTTCAAAAGCAAGTCGCAGTACTTCCAACCACTCGGGTTTTACTTCCAAATCGCTTTGTAAATCCTTAGTATGAGTAAGTCCTTGAATCGCCCATTCCATTCGAGTTAAAAATGTTTCTACAGTTTCGCTTTTGTCAGCGATTGTAAATCCTCCTTGATGGGCATCAATTTC
>CAKZYM010000635.1 GCA_937884685.1 uncultured Calothrix sp. | reverse complement strand
TTTAATGCAAAATAATGCTTAAATTTAAACCAAGCTTCACGTAGTTTCCAAAACTTACTAGTTTCCATTGCTCTAATAATTTGCTGGCAATATTCCCATCCTCCGTGAGCTTGCTGTAGCTGAATCTGATTATCTTCCCATCGCTGCTGTATTTGCTGTAGCTGATTTTTTTGTTGGTCACATTGTGATTGTTCTTGTTTTAACTGAATTTGTGTTTTCTCTAGTTCAACTTGATTATCTTCTAGTTCATTTTTAACTTTTTGAAACTCTACTTCAACTTGGTATAAATTATTTTGCTCTTCTTTTAATTCGTTTTCAGTATGCTGTAATAGAGTCATTGCTTTCTCAAAGTCAGCATTCTTATTTTCAAGCTGAATGTTTGATTGCTGTATTTCTAGCCGCAAATTATCTAATTCAGTTTCATAATCACTCAAATTTTTGACAGCTTCACGATACTGTTTGAGTAAATTAGCGCATTGATTTTTTAATGATAGAGGATATGCTCGGACAACAAATTGTAAAGTATCCGCATCTTTATCTTGTTCAATTTCTTGAGTAATATTTGTGTCAAAATTATGTTTTTCGATAGCTGGAATTAAATCAGAACTAGAATAAATAGGTAACTTAGTCGATTCGATTGCGTCTATTAAATATCCCGTATCTTCAAATAAATGCTCAACTGTCTTACGAGTAAAGAATCTTAGGTGAGTATTATCTAAAATACCAAGGGGCTGATATTGAAAATTTCCCTGCAATAAAGCAAGTCGAATAGCCCCATGGGCTATATTTGGAATCGAAGCAATAACATATCCTTGAGGTTTTAGTAATTTTCGAGTTTCTTCTAATACCTTCCAAGGATTGCGGAGATGTTCTAAAACATCACCAAATATTGCTACATCAAATTTCTCATCAGATATCTGTTCTGAAAAATGTTCATTTAAGGAAATAAAATCTAAATCAGCTACAATAACTTCTTTACAATATTTTTGAGCAACCTTTGCGGCTTTTGAATTTAATTCAACACCGGTAACTTCACAGCCTCTCTCGCAAAGTAAGCGAGCAAAATAACCTGTAGCACAGCCAAAGTCAATAACGCGCTTGTTTTCTTCTATCAAGCACAACATCTTTTTTAAGCTGCTATTTTCATCTAAATCTTTTTCTGATAAATCACTTAATAAAGGATAATCTTTTTCCCAATCAGCATTCATAGAACTTGCTCGCTATGCTCTTGTTGCTAAATCTTGCTGTAATAGTCTGACGCTTATTGGTGTGTCAACTAAAGCGTGAATTCTTTTACCCGTATCTGGTGGTAATACTTGAAAAACCGCAGCATTATCAATCCAATCAAAGGTCATTGCTGTATAGTTTTCTGCACCAGCTACCGTTAAACTATAGGAACTCGGACGTAATGGTAATTTGAACGTAAATTCAATTTGTAATTTGGTTCCCGAAATTAATTTTCCGATTGGTTGGTTTTCTTCGATGGTGTTACTACCAATCAACTCATTTCCATTTTTATCGCAGACAAAAAACCCGATGATGCAATCCTGTAACTCTTGATAAACTTGTAAATCAACTAGTAATTTTACTTGTTCGTTAAATCCAAAAATCGGACTTTCATCTGCTTCATCTCCACATTGATGAAATAGCTGTACGTTTTCAATTAGTGCTTTCTTACTTCCCCGTCGGGTTTTTTGATTTTGAGGATTTTTTTGGCTTTTTTGGTTGGGTAAAGATTGTTCATCAAGTAGGGAGCAAGATGCTCCCACTACGGTATTTTTTGTATCATCAATATCATTTTCTGAATTAACTAATCCCAATTCGCTTTCTGTCACCAACTTCATGTACTTGATAATTACACTATTGGGATTACCGGAAGCATAAATCTTTCCAGCATCAATCATTACTGCTGAATTACACAGTGTCTTTATCGCACCAGAATCATGAGATACAAACAAAGTAGTTACACCAGAATCCATCAAGCTCCGCATTTTTCGCATACAGCGATGCTGGAACACAATGTCCCCGACAGCTAAAGCTTCATCTACAATCAAAATCTCCGGTTCAACGTTAACCGCTACCGCAAAAGCTAAGCGAACGTACATCCCACTCGAATAAGTTTTTACAGGTTGCTCGATAAAACTTCCGATATCAGCAAAAGCAGCAATATCATCAAATTTATCTTCTATTTCCTGTTGACTTAAACCTAATAATCTAGCGTTAAAAAAGACGTTTTGTCTTCCCGTAAACTCCGGATTAAAACCACTCCCAAGTTCTAAAAGCGCAGAAACCCGTCCCCTGACAACTACCTCCCCCGTGGTTGGTGTTAAAGTACGCGCAATCATTTGTAATAACGTACTTTTACCAGAACCATTTCGACCAACAAGACCTACCGTTTGTCCTTTTTCTATTTCTAAATTAATATCTCTGAGTGCCCAAAATTCCGAGGTTCTACTCGTACCCGGTAATAAAATTTCCTTTAATCTATCAACCGGACGAGCATACCTTTTGAAGCACTTTGAAACATTTTTCAAAGAGATTGTAATGTCTTCACTCATGATGAAGGCTACTTGTTGTTTAAACTGGCTTTGATGTAATTACCCTGTTTGAAGCTGGTTAAGATGCTGTTTTAATGCCAGTTTTGATTATTCCAGTTGATTGTAGATATTTTTATTTTGTTTGGG